>JBJTEN010000177.1:0-4383 GCA_046092925.1 Phenylobacterium sp.
CCAGACGGGCCGCCGCCACGTCCAGCTGCCGCCGGGCCTGCTCCAGTTCCAGGCGGATATCCTGGCCCGCCTCGGCCAGGGTCTTTCCCCTCATCCGGGCGTTCAGGAAGTTCGCGGCCTCCTGCAGGGCCGAGGGGGTGACGCCAGCGGCGAGCTGCATCAGGCGGTTCTCGACGACCCCGTCCTCGAAGACCACGACGGCCAGGGCCTGGTCGCCGCCGAGCGCGACGAACTCCACGTGCTTGACCCCCGCCTCCCGCACCGGGGCGACGACAATGCCGGCGCCGCCCGCCAGGCCGGAGAGCAGGGCCGAGGCCTCGCTCAGCATGTCCTCGAAGGAACGGCCGCGACCGGCGAGGCGCTGCTCGATCTCACGCCGGTCGCTGTCGCCGACGTCGCCGACCTCCATCAGGCCGTCGACGAAGAGCCGCAGGCCGGCGTGGGTGGGCAGGCGCCCGGCGCTGATGTGCGGCGCGCCGAGGAGGCCCATTTCGGTGAGATCCTGCATGGTGTTGCGGATCGACGCCGGAGACAGCTGGACCCCGCCGCGCGACAGGGTGCGCGAACCCACCGGCTCGCCGGTCTCGAGATAGGTTTCGACGACCCGACGGAAGATTTCGCGGGCTCGGCTGTCGAGTTCGGCGAGGGTCGGCCCCCGCGGGAGGAACTGGCCGGTCACGGTCTGGTGTCCCTGTTTCCGGTCGGGCATGGACGCGCACCCGAGCTTACAGGATAAGCACCCACCCCGACGGCGCAAGTCGCCGGAACCCCCGCCGCATCCTCCAGGAGCCCGCCAGAGCCATGACCGCCACCCGCCCCTTCGGCCGCGCCGCCGACAGCCTGAGGACCGTGACCCTGGAGACCGGGGTGAACCGCTATGCCGAGGGCTCCTGCCTTGTCGCCTTCGGGCACACCCGGGTCCTTGTCACCGCAAGCGTGGAGGAGCGGGTTCCCCCCTTCCTGCGCGGCCGGGGTCAGGGCTGGGTGACGGCCGAGTACGGCATGCTGCCCCGGGCCACCCACACCCGCGGCCGGCGGGAAGCCGCCGAGGGCAAGCAGTCCGGCCGGACCCAGGAGATCCAGCGCCTGATCGGACGGTCCCTTCGGGCGGTGGTCGACATGGCTGTTCTGGGCGAGCGCCAGATCTCCATCGACTGCGATGTCATCCAGGCGGATGGCGGCACGCGGACGGCGGCCATCACCGGCGCCTGGGTGGCGCTGCGCCAGGCCACCGACCTGCTCGTCCGGGAGGGCCTGATCCCGAGGTCTCCCCTTGTGGACCAGGTGGCGGCCATATCCTGCGGCGTCTGCCAGGGGGTTCCGGTTCTGGACCTCGAGTACGAAGAGGATTCCAACGCCGAGGCCGACGCCAACTTCGTTCTGACGGGGGCGGGGGAGATTGTCGAAATCCAGGCCACGGGCGAGAAGCGGGGCTTCACCCGGGGGGAATTCGAGGCCCTCTACGGCCTGGCGGAAAAGGGGATCGGAGAGCTGTTCCGGGTCCAGCAGGCCGCGGTGGCGGCGGCGGGATCCTGATGGGGACACGGGCGACCCCCTCGAGGGTCGCCCGTTCCCGGCGCCGGTCCGTCGTCGGGAGAGACAGCGGCGGCCGGCGCAATAGTCGCCGGAAGGCGGGCGATCAGAACCGGGCGTTGAGGAGATGCCGGAAGGCGGAGGGCGAGAGGCGGGCGATCTCCTCGGCGAACGGCATCATCAGGCCGTCGAGTAAGGCCTCGAGCCGGCGCAGCAGGCCGCCGAAGAGGGGGGCCTCGCGGATATCCATGACGTGGGCCATGGCTTACTCCTTGTGCGTTGCAACAAATTGTTGCGCCGCACATAGGCCGAAGCGCGGGAGCCTGCAAGGTCCGGCGCCGTGCGGAGGGGCGAAAATTGTTGCGCTGCGGCAGAGATGAGGCGCAGCGCTCAGGCGCGGCGCTCTTCGGGCTCCCGGCTGAGCAGGTCGCCGGGCTCGCAGTCGAGCTCCCGGCACAGGGCCTCCAGGGTGGAGAATCTGAGGGCCCTGGCCTCGCCGTCCTTCAGAATGGCGAGGTTCGCGGCGGTGAGGCCCGTGCGGTCCGCCAGCTCCGCCAGCGACATCCGGCGCTGGACAAGCAGGCGGTCGAGGGTGACGCGGATCGGCATCAGATGGTCAGCTCCGCTTCCCGCCTCAGGCGGGCGCCCTCCCGGAAGACCTCCGCCAGCACCACCACCACCAGAACCGAGAACCAGGCGGTCAGGGACAGGTTGGGCCGGTCCGGCGCGGCGGGGGGCGGCAACAGGGCGCCGAGGATCCAGACCGCATATCGGACCAGCTCCAGCCAGGCGAGCCCGATGGCGACGACGCGGAGCCGGGTGACGTTCTCCGGATGGAAGGGATCGCCGGCCTTGAGGGTGGCGAAGATCTCCCGCAGGCGGCTGACAATGACCTGCACCCCGGCGACGAAGAGAAAGGCCGTGAACAGGCGCACCAGGACGACGACCCGGGCCTGCAGCGGGTCCAGTCCCGGGAACGCGGCCAGCCGGGCGAAGGGCAGGCCGGGGTTGACGGCGGCGAGGATGCCGTAAAGGAGGCCTGCGGCCAGGATCGCCAGCACGACGAGCAGCAGGATCCAGACAAGGTCGAGGACCGTTTTCAGGAAGCTGGAGAGTGAGCCCGGACCCAGGGCTCTCATGGTCGGCATCTCGGCGCCCCCGTTCCGTTGCGCGCACCGGGCCCTTATGTCGCGGAAACTCTGGAATCCGCGTTAAATTGTCGTAAGGGCCATGACGGGCCCCGGAGATCTGCATGGCGATCAGACTTGAGGCCGGGTCCCGGCTGGTGGTGGCGACCCACAATCCCGGCAAGGCGCGGGAGCTGTCGGAGATCCTCGAAGGGCGGTACCGGCTCGTGACGGCGGGCGAGCTGGGCCTTTCCGAGCCCGAGGAGACCGAGGCCACCTTCACCGGCAACGCCCTTCTGAAGGCCCGGGCGGCGGCGGTGGCCAGCGGCCTGCCGGCCCTTGCTGATGATTCCGGGCTTTCCGTCCTGGGACTGGACGGCGCGCCGGGCGTGCTGTCGGCCCGCTGGGCCGGGCCGGGCAAGGACTTCGCCCCGGCCATGGCGCGGATCGAGCGGGAGCTGACCGAGCGCGGCGAAGCCGACCGGCGGGCCTATTTCACCTGCGCCCTGGCCCTGGCCTGGCCCGACGACCTGGCGGTGGTCACGGAAGGCCGGATCGACGGCGACCTGGTCTTCCCGCCGCGCGGGGACCGGGGCTTTGGCTACGACCCCATCTTCCGGCCCGACGGCTATGATCTGACCTTCGGCGAGATGGACCCGGCGGCCAAGGACGCCATGAGTCACCGCGCGCGGGCCTTCACCCGGCTGAAGGCGGCGCTGGCTTGACTGACGACGCCGCCGCACCGGGCTTCGGCGTCTATGTGCACTGGCCCTACTGCGCCCGGATCTGTCCCTATTGCGACTTCAACGTCCACCGCGACCGCCGGCCCGGTGAGGCGGCCCGGCTGGCGCAGGCGATCCTGCAGGACCTCGCGCGGCGGCGGGAGGCGACGGGCCCGCGGCGACTGACCTCGATCTTCTTCGGCGGCGGCACACCCTCGCTCATGGACCCGGACGCCGTGGGCGCGGTGATCGCCGCTTGCCGGACGCTCTGGGACGCGGACCCCGACCTGGAGGTCAGCCTGGAAGCCAATCCCACCGACGCCGAGGCGGGCCGCTTCGCCGCCCTGGCCGGAGCCGGGGTGAACCGCCTGTCCCTGGGCCTCCAGTCCCTGGACGACGACGCCCTGGTCCAGCTGGGCCGGAACCACGACGCAGCGGCGGGACAGCGGGCGGTCGAGGCGGGGCTGAGGGTCTTTCCCCGTGTCTCGGTCGACCTGATCTACGCCCGGCCCGGACAGTCGCCGGGGGCCTGGGCGGCCGAGCTGGACGCCGCCGTCGCCCTGGGGGCCGGTCACCTTTCGCCCTACCAGCTGACCATCGAGCCGGGCACCGCCTTCGAGCGGGCGGTGCGGCGCGGCCGGCTGAGGCCCCCCGCCGACCCCCAGGCGGCGGACCTTTGGGAGGTGACCCAGGACCAGCTCTCCGCCGCAGGCTTCGAGGCGTATGAGGTCTCGAACCACGCGCGCAACCCCGCCGACCGCTCGCGCCACAACCTGACCTACTGGCGGGGCGGCGACTGGCTGGGGGTGGGCCCCGGCGCCCACGGGCGACTGACCCTCGACGGCGTGCGGACCGGTCAGGCCTGCGCGGCGCGGCCTGCCGACGATATCGCCGCCGCAGCCCGGGGCGAGGGGGCGGGAGAGGTCGAGGTCCTGTCGCCCCGGGACGCCTCACCGGGCCGGCGATCGCGGTGGACGTTGAAGTCGCAATAGGGACAGATC
>JBJTEN010000178.1:0-12091 GCA_046092925.1 Phenylobacterium sp.
GAAGACGTCGCCCATCTTGGCCTTGGACAGGGAGACCAGCTCGGCCACGTCCGGGCTGTCCGCGTCGATGGCCTGGAGGGCCGCCTCGACGGCGCTGCGGGCCAGTTCAAGGTCGGTGAACATCTTGGCGGCGCGGTGCTGGAGGGCCTGGAAGGAGCCGATCACCTGGCCGAACTGGACCCGCACCTTGAGGTAGTCGAGGGTGGTCTCGAAGGCCTGGTTGGCTGAGCCGAGCATCTCGGCGGCCAGGGCGGCGCGGACCCGGTCGAGGGTCTTCTCGAGGACATCCCAGCCCTTGTCGGCTGCGCCCAGAACCGCGTCGGCGCCCACCTCGACCTTGTCAAAGGTGATGTTGGCTGCGCCTCGGCTGTCCGCCAGGGCGAGGCGCTTGCGGCTCACGCCCTTGGCGTCGGCGGGAACCAGGAACAGGGTGATCCCGTCCTTGTCGCCCGGCTTGCCGGAGGTGCGGGCGGACACCACCAGCAGGTTGGCGGCCAGGCCCTCGATGACGAAGGTCTTGGTTCCGGACAGGCTGTAGCCCGAGCCGGACTTGGTCGCGGCCAGGGCGACCTTCTCGGGCGCATGGTGCGGGCCCTCGTCCACCGCGAGGGCGCCGACCACGGAGCCGTCGGCGATCTTGGGCAGCCACTCGGACTTCTGGGCGTCGGAGCCGCCCAGGACCAGGGCCGAGGCCGCGCCCACGCCGGAGGCGATCAGAGGCGAGGCGGTCAAGGTCCGGCCCAGCTCTTCCAGGATAAGGCCCATGGACAGGTAGCCGAAGGCCGAGCCGCCGTATTCCTCGGGGATGATCACCCCGGCCCAGCCCATCTCGGCCATCTCGTTCCAGGCGTTGACGTCGTAGCCGATGTCGACGCCGGAGTCCCGCATCTTCCGGAAGGCGGTCACAGGGCTCTTTTCCTGGGTCCAGCTCTTCGCGGCGTCGCGGAGCATGCTCTGTTCTTCGTTCAGAACGGCCATTTCAGTTGATCCTTAATCTCGTCGTGTCGGTGGGTGTCAGTTGTGCTGGGTGAGGTCGGGCAGGCCGAGGATGCGCTTGGAGATGATGTTGCTCTGCACCTCCTGGCTGCCGCCGTAGATCGTGAAGGCCTTGCCGCCCAGCCAGCCGCGGACGGCGCCGAGCTCCTCGGGCTTGAAGGCGTCGCCTTCCCAGCCCAGGCCCTGGTGGCCCATGATCTCCAGGGTGAGTTCGTGACGCATCTGCATCCAGCTGGTGCCGGCGTTCTTCATGATCGAGGTCGCCGCGCTCGGACCGGAGTTGCCCTTGCTCTCCAGCATGGCGCGCACGGCGGTCTGCTGGAAGGAGCGGCCTTCGATCTCGTGCTGGACGACACGGGTGCGCAGGTCCGGGTCGGCGATCCGGCCCTGATCATCGACGCCGACATACTCCCGGGCCAGATCCACCAGGGACCGGCCGCCCATGCCGCCGCCGCCGCCGGCCCCGGAAAGGCCGCCACGCTCATGCTGGAGCAGTCGCTTGGCGATGGTCCAGCCGCCGTTCAGCGGACCGACCAGGTTCTTCTTCTCGGCGCGGGCGTCGGTGAAGAAGGTCTCGCAGAAGGGTGAGTTGCCGGCGATCAGCTTGATCGGGCGCACTTCGACGCCCGGCTGGTGCATGGTGAAGAGGACGAAGGAGATGCCCTCGTGCTTCTTCGACGTGTCGGTGCGCACCAGGCAGAAGCACCAGTCGGCGTACTGGGCGCCGGAGGTCCAGATCTTCTGGCCATTGATCAGGAAGTGATCGCCCTTGTCCTCGGCCCGGGTCTGAAGGGCCGCGAGATCCGAGCCAGCGCCGGGTTCCGAGAAGCCCTGGCACCACTGGACGTCGCCGCGGCAGATCGGCGGGATATGCTCCAGCTTCTGGTCCTCGGTGCCATACTCCAGCAAGGTCGGGCCGAACATCATCACGCCCATGCCGCCGATCGGGTTGTAGGCGCCGGCGCGGCCGAACTCCTGCTGGATCACCCGGGCTTCGGCGCTGGAAAGGCCGCCGCCGCCATACTGCTTGGGCCAGGTGGGGGTGCCCCATCCCTTTGCGCCGACCGCCTTGCGCCAGGCTTCCTGGGCCTCGGTCGGCTTGGCGCGCTCCTCGCGCATCATCGGGTTGGGCCGGCCCTTCAGCTCGGCGGGGAAGTTGGCCTCAACCCACTCGCGCACTTCCTTGCGGAAGGCCTCGGGATCGCCGCCTCCAAAATCAGCCATGAAAAGTCTCCTTCAGAAATCGGGGTTCAGCGCGACTGGGTGAGATCGGGCAGGCCCAGGATGCGCTTGGAAATGATGTTGCTCTGGACTTCGTTCGACCCGCCGTAGATCGAGCCGGCCTTGCCCGAGAGCCAGCCGCGGACGGCGGACAGTTCGTCGGCTGAGAAGCCCTCGCCCTGCCAGCCCAGGCCCTGGCTGCCCATGAACTCCAGGGTCAGTTCAGCCCGGTCCTGGGCGATCTTCATGTTGGCGTTCTTCATGATCGAGGTCGTCGCGCTGGGGCCGGCGTTGCCCCTGGCCTCCAGGGCCGCGCGGCGCACCGTGGCCTGCAGGGCGGCCTGGTCCATCTCGTTCATGATGATCCGCGTCCGACGGTCCGGATCGGCCAGGCGACCCTGATCGTCCTCGCCCACATAGGCCTTGGCGACCTGGCCGAGGACCACCTTCTTCCCGGGACCGCGGCGGGCGCCGTCCATGCCGCTGCGCTCGTGCTGGAGCAGGCGCTTGGCCACCGACCAGCCGCCATTGAGCGGGCCGACCAGATCGTCCTTGGGCACCTTCACGTCGGTGATGAAGGTCTCGCAGAAGGGCGAGTTGCCGGCGATCAGGCGGATCGGCCGGACCTCGACGCCGGGCTGGCGCATCGAGAAGACCACGAAGGAGATGCCCTCGTGCTTCTTGGTGGTGTCCGTGCGGACCAGGCAGAAGATCATGTCGGCCCACTGGGCGCCCGAGGTCCAGATCTTCTGTCCGTTGACCAGGAAATGGTCGCCCTTGTCCTCGGCCCGGGTCTGGAGCGAGGCGAGGTCGGAGCCCGCGCCGGGCTCCGAGAAGCCCTGGCACCAGCGGACCCGGCCATGAACGATGTCGGGGATGTACTTCTGTTTCTGGGCCTCGGTCCCGTATTCCAGCAAGGTCGGGCCGAACATGCTGACGCCCATGCCGACGATCGGGTTCACGGCGCCGATCGCCGCCATCTCTTGCTGCAGGACGCGGGCCTGGTCACGGGTGAGTCCGCCGCCGCCATACTGCGCCGGCCATGTCGGCGTTCCCCAGCCCTTGGCGCCCATGCGCGCCTTCCAGACCGCGAAATCGCCCTTGGCGGGCTCGGGGGACAGGACCATCGCCTCGAGGGCGGCGAGGTCCGAGCGCAGGGAGGCGGGGAAATTCTCCTCGAGCCAGTCGCGCGCCTCGGACCGGAAGGCTTCGAGTCCACTGTCGCTGAAATCGGCCATCAGAAATACTCCCTAAAAATCAATATCTTATCTGTAATCATACCATACAGGGGCAGTTACGCGAGTCGGTTATTTCGGATCCGGGAGGCCCAGAACCCGCTTGGAAACAACGTTCAGGTTGATCTCCGAGGTCCCGCCCTCGATGGAGTTCGCCTTGGCCCTCAGCCAGGTTCGCACCGCGGCCAGCTCGGGAGAGGAGAAGCCTTCGCCCTCCCAGCCCAACCCGGCGGTCCCGAGGGACTCGACGATCAGCTCGTTTCGCTCCTGTGCGATCTTCGCGCCGGCGTACTTCATGATCGAGGTCACGGCGGAGGGACCCTGGTTGGACTTGGACTCATCCGCCGCCCGGCGGACGGTCTGCTGGAAGGCCTGGGTCTCCATCAGGTGCTCGATGATCCGCCGGCGCAGGTCGGGATCGGCCAGGCGGCCATCTTCGTCGACGCCCACATAGTCGAGCGCCGCTTCGCGCACCGTCAGGGCCGCCACCGGCGCGCCGATGGAGCCGCCGCCCAGCCCTGCGGAGATATTGTCGCGCTCGAACTGGAGCAGGCGCTTGGCCACGGTCCAGCCGCCGTTGAGGGGGCCGAACAGCTGGTCCTTCGGAACCTTCACGTCGGTGAAGAAGGTCTCGCAGAAGGGCGAGGTGCCGTTGATCAGCTTGATCGGACGGACCTCGACGCCGGGGGTGCGCATGTCGATCAGGACGAAGGAAATGCCTTCGTGCTTCTTGGAGGTGTCAGTGCGCACAAGGCAGAAGCACCAGTCCGCGATGTTCGCCCCCGAGGTCCAGATCTTCTGGCCATTGACCAGCCAGTGGTCGCCCTTGTCCTCGCAGCGGGTCTGCAGGGACGCCAGGTCGGACCCCGAGCCGGGCTCGGAATAGCCTTGGCACCAGCGGACCGAGCCGGTGACGATGCCCGGCATGTGCTGGCGCTTCAGCGCCTCGGTCCCATACTCCAGCAGGGTCGGGCCGAACATCATCACGCCCATGCCGCCGATGGGGTTGCGGGCGCCGATCTTCGCCATTTCCTCGGCCAGGACACGGGCCTTGGCGCGGGACAGGCCGCCGCCGCCATAGGCCGCCGGCCAGGTGGGGACGCCCCAGCCCTTGGCGCCCATGCGTTCCCGCCAGAGGCGCGCCTCGTCGCTCTCGCGCCCGCCGCCCATGGCGGCCATCTGGGCCGCAGGGTCCGCCGCCAGGGCCTTGGGGAAGTTCGCCTCCAGCCAGACCTTCGCCTCAGTCCGGAAGCCCTCGAGGTCTTCACCGCCGAAATCCGCCATCTGTCCCGCCTCCTGAAAAACCTGCGTCCGGAATACCCTAGGCCGGGTCCGGAAGCCCGAGCACCCGCTTCGAAATGACGTTGAGGTTGACCTCCGAGCTCCCGCCCTCGATCGAGTTCGCCTTGGCCCGCAGCCAGCCGCGCACGGCCCCGATCTCCTGCGGGGCGAAGTCGTCACCCGACCAGCCAAGACCCTGGCTGCCCATCATCTCGACGATGAGCTCCGAGCGCTCCTGTGCGAAGGCGGCCACCGAGTACTTGATGATGGAGGTCGCGGCGGAGGGGCCGTTGGAGGCTTTGGATTCCGCCGCGATCCGGTTGAGCGTCTTGTAGAAGCAGTCGAAGTCCATCTTGTTGCGGGTGATCCGGCTGCGCAGGTCCGGGTCCGCCACGGCCCCGGTTTCGTCCGTCCCGACATAGTTGCGGGCCATGACGCCGAGGTCGCTTGAGGTGCCGGAGGCGCCCTCGCCGGGACCGAAGCCGCCTGAGATGTTCTGGCGCTCGTACTGCAGGAGCCGCTTGGCGATCTGCCAGCCGCCGTTCACCTGTCCCACGAGGTTGCTCTTGGGGATCTTCACGTCCGTGAAGAAGGTCTCGCAGAAGGGGCTCTCGCCCGAGATCAGCTGGATCGGCCGGGTCTCGACGCCCGGGGAAGTCATGTCGATCAGCACAAAGGAGATTCCCTCGTGCTTGCGGCTGGTGTCGGTGCGCACCAGGCAGAAGCACCAGTCGGCCTTGTTGGCGTAGCTGGTCCAGATCTTCTGGCCGTTGATCAGCCAGTGGTCTCCCTTATCCTCACAGCGGGTCTGAAGGGAGGCGAGGTCCGAGCCCGCTCCTGGCTCCGAATAGCCCTGGCACCAGCGGGCCTCGCCCCGGACAATGCGCGGCAGGTGCTCAAGCTTCTGGGTCTCGTTGGCGTCCTCCAGGAGGACCGGCCCGAGGCTCCAGAGACCGAAGGACGACAGGGGCGGGCGGTAGCGGCCGCGAGCCAGTTCCTGCTCGATGACCTTGGCTTCGTCGGGCGAAAGCCCGCCTCCGCCATAGGCGACCGGCCAGGTCGGCGCGGTCCAGCCCTTTTCGGCGACACGGCGCATCCAGACGATCTGGGGGTCCGCGGACCCGAGGAAGGCGCGGCCGCCCCAGATCGACTCAGGGTCGGTGCGTACGTCCGAGCCACGCAGCTCTGCAGGGTAGTTCGCCTCGAGCCAGCTACGGACCTCGGCCCTGAAGGCCTCGAGAGTCTCGCCGCCAAAATCCGCCATGGGCTTCCTCCGATTGAGCACTGAGCCGCGCGCCACATTAGCGGCCGCCCCGGCAGGAGCAAGACATTCGCAGGGCGGGTTTGATCCCCCGGGGACTGGAACCCATCTCTTAACCTTGCGAAGATAAACCACCGGCTCCGTTCCATGCTTCTCAGGTTGCAAATGGCGCTCAGACGAGAGTTCAGACCGGCCCTCCTGTCGGCGGCCCCCCTGCTGAGCGCGATCCTTGTCATGGCCGCGGGCGCCCTGTTGATTGCTTCCGGGGCGACCCCGTCCTCTCCCGAACGGTTCATGCGTCTGGCGGTCGCCCTCCCGGCTCCGGTCATCGAGATCAGCCACTTCGCCTCCAGCGTTCTGGGGCTGGTTCTGGTCATGCTGGCCTTTGGGCTGAGGTCGCGGCTGGACGCCGCCTGGGCGGCGAGCGTGGCGGTCCTTTTCCTGACCGCTCTGCTGTCCTTTTCAAAGGGCCTGATCTGGGAGCAGGGCCTCATTCTCGCGGCGATCGGGGTCTTCCTGGCGCCGCTGCGCGCCGCCTTTCCCAGGAAGGCCGCCCTTTCCCAGATGGAGGTCACGCCGGGATGGCTCCTCGCCGCGGGCGCCGCCGTCGTCGGGGCGGGTCTCCTGGGCCTCTGGTTCTTCCAGCACGTTTCCTATGAAGACCAGCCGTTCTGGAGCACCATGGTCGATGGCGATGTCGCGCGTTCGATCCGGGCCTGGGCGGGCGCGGCCCTGGCCTTTCTCGGATATGGCGTGTGGCGTCTGGTCGCGACGGCGGCGACCCCCAGGGTGATCGGCGAGGATGACCCCGATTTCGCCCGGGTTCGGGCGATTCTCGCAGACTCCGAGACGGCGGAACCCCTCTCCAACCTCGCCCTCTTCGGGGACAAGCGCTTCCTGTTCTCGGAGTCGGGCCGGAGCTTCATGATGTTCGGGGTCCGCGGGCGCTCCTGGATCGCTCTCGGAGGCCCTGTAGGCCGGCGGGACGAACGGCTTGAACTCCTCTGGCGCTTCCGGGAGCTTGCCGACGCGCACGCCGCCCGACCCGGGCTCTACGGCATCGGCCCGGATGATCTCCCTGATGTCGTCGAGCTCGGCTTCTCCATCCAGAAGATCGGAGAGTGCGCGCGCCTGCCGATTCAGGACTTCGCCTTCGAGGGGCAGACCCGGGCCAAGATCCGCCGCGCCTGGCGACAGGTGCGGGATGGCGGGGCGCAGTTCGAGGTCGTCCCGCCGGGCGGGATTGACGACATCATGGAGGAGCTTGCGGAGATTTCAGAGGAATGGCTGGCCCGGCAGTCCGGGGGGGACAAGTCCTTCGCGCTGGGCGGATTCAACCCCCGTTACCTGAGGGAGTTTCCGGTCGCGATCGCACGCTGGGAAGGAAGGATCGTCGCCTTCGCCAATCTCTGGCCGACTTCCAGCCTGGACGCCTTTTCCATCGATCTGATGCGCTACAACTGGGCCGCGCCCAAGCGGATCATGGACTTCCTGTTCGTCGAGCTGATCAGCTGGGGCCGTGAACAGGGCTATGCCTACCTGGACTTCGGCAATGCGCCCCTTGCGGGGCTCGAGGACCGGCCGCTGGCGCCTGTCATGACCCGGGTCGGCCGCCTGATGTTCGACCTGGGGGAGGATGTCTACAACTTCCAGGGCGTGCGGAGCTACAAGGACAAGTTCCACCCGAACTGGGAGCCGAGATACGCGGCGGCTCCCGCCAAGTGGGCTATCGCCGTCCTGCTGGCGGACGTCAGTCTCCTGACCTCCGGCGGCTTCGCCGGCCTCACGCGACGCCCCAGGAAGGCGGACATACCTCCTCCCCGCAAGGCCGAACCGGTCGCCGGCCAGGCGGCGCCGAAGGAGGCGATTCAGGGGCTCGTCTGACCGGTGGTGATGCCCATCAGGTTCACGAGGTGAACGAGGAAGAGAAGGCAGGCGGTCGCGGAAGCCGCCATCAGGGGCCGCCAGGGCATCATTCGGGGGCCTCGCCGGAAGTCCGGGGGACGCGCACCCCGCCATCCCGCAAACACGGTCAGGCCGGCGGAAGCGGCAAGTGCGACAAGGGTGACTTTGACGTCCACTCCGGCAGTCTCCACGCGCAGGGACCGGGGATCCCCAGATATCCACAAGGTCTCGCCCCCCGGTGCGCCCGACAGGTTAACCCCGCGTTTACACCTCAAAGCCGGCTGGGTAGACCGATGTTCGGCGGTTTGGGAGAGCGATTCGCATGACGGCAGGGGCCCCATGGAGCGTCAAGGGGATCGATCCGAAAGCCCGCGAAGTCGCCAAGGAACTCGCCGCCCGGGCGGGGATGACTCTTGGGGAGTGGCTTAACCGGTCCATTCTCGACGGCGAGACGCCGCCGGCGCCCGCTCGCCGGCCAGAGGCGGCGCGCGAGTTCCCGCAGCAGGGAACCTGGGACCCCTTTGATCGCCCGGAGGCGGACCTTCGACGGCTGACAGAGGTTCTCGATCGCCTCGCAGATCGCCTTGAGGGGTCCGAGGGGCGCACTGGCCAGGCCATTTCCAATCTCGAGACCACGGTCCGCGCCACCCTTGGCAGACTTGAGCAAGCCGTCGAGCATTCCCGGGTCCCCGGTCGTCAGGAGGCTCGCTTCGACCGCCATGAGGGAGTGCTCCGGGCGTTGGAGAATGCGCTCAGCCGGCTTGCCGCCCAGGTTCAGGACGGTGAGGTCCGCACACGGGAGGCGCTCGACGGTCTGCGATCCCGCGTCGACCGCGCCGAATCCCGGCCCCAGGCCCCGGTCTCGGGAATGGACCAGATCTCCCTCCGCGTCGGAGAGATCCAGGACCGAACCGCCGCCGCCATGAGCACCCTGAGGGAAGCCTTTGCGGGGCTGGACGAGCGGCTCGCCCGGCTGGAGTCCGCCGCCGTCGAAGGCGTCGAGGAGAGGCTGAGGGAAGTCTCCTTCCGTCTTGGAGAGCGGCTGGACGCAGCTCGCGCCGAGATGTCCCGCGAGCTGGGGGAGGCGTCAGGCCGCAGGATTTCCGAACTTGAGCGCGCCCTGGCCGACCTTACGCTCAAGGTCGAGAAGGTCGAGAAGGAGGCCGCCGGCCGGGTCGCCCTGGATCCGGGGCCCGGGAAGTCGGTGGATGAGTCCCCTGCGACCAGGCGACCGGCGGACGAGGTCGAGCGGATCGGCGAGATCCTGAAGAGCCGGCTGTCCCGCGCAGACCCGGTGCAGGCGGCCACCCTCTCCCGGCTGGGGGATGAGATCACCCGCATGGGCGACAGCCTGGGCGCCCGGACGGAACCGACGGCCGCCCCGCCTCAGGCCGGATGGGATGTCGCCACGGAAGACGATATCTCCCGGCGGATTCGCCAGAGTGAGGACCGGACGGCGCGTCTTCTTGAAGAGGCGAGACTCCGACTGGATTCGCACTTCCCGCCCTCCCGGACGCCGGCCGCTGCAACCCGGTTCGATGAGGAGGAACATGCGCGGGTCCTCGCCCTGTTCGACGACGAGGACCAGGGGCCGGCGACAGCGCGCGGCGCGGATCGATCCTCTGACGCCGCAGAGATCCCGGATAACGCCGAGACCCCCGGGGATTGGCCGGTGGACCTGCTCGCCGAGGCCCGGGCGGCGAACGCCCGAAGCGCCCTGGACATTCTCGACGGAGCTGAGGCCCCCGACGTCGACCGCGACGCGCCGACCTTGCCGGGGCTTGATCTGGCGGCGCCTCGTCCCGCACCGCGCCCGCGGCGTTTCGCGGGGCCGGGGCTCACCTCTCTGGCGGTTTTCAGCATTTCAGCCTCCCTGGTGGGTTTCGCCACCCTGACGCTGTTCGACGCCCCTTCCCGGGAAGCCGGGGCCGGGTCGGTCGCCCGCACTCAGCCGGAGGTTCTGGCCCCTGCACCTCAGGCGCCCGTCCGGGCGTCGGTCGCTCTGGCTCCGGCTCCAGCTTCGGGTGCGCCTTCGTCTGCACCTGCCGCCGCCGATCCCGGGCGGACGCCCGCGGCGGCGTCATCGCCCGCCGCTCCCGCGTCATCGGCGGACGCCCGGTTCCGGAAGGCCCAGGCGGATCTGGCCGCCGGCCGGATCACCGCAACGACCGAAATCCGGGCCCTGGCGGCTTCGGGCCATCGTCCCGCCATGCGGAGTTTGTCGGGGCTGTATGCAAAGGGCGAAGGCGGTCTCTCCAAGGACCCTGTTCTGGCGCGCTCCTGGATGCGCCGGGCGGCCGAGGCGGGTGACCGGGTCGCCATGCACAGCTATGGTCTTGACCTCATGAACGGATCGAATGGCGCAAGGGACCCGGCGATGGGGGTGGGGTGGATTCGGCGCGCTGCGGAGGCCGGCCTCGTCGACAGCCAGTTCAACATGGGGGCGATTCACGAGCGCGGGATGGGTGTCCCGCAGGACCTTCGCCAGGCCTTCCTCTGGTACTCCCGGGCCGCCGACGGCGGCGACGGGGAGGCCCTGCGGCAGGTGGAGCGGCTCCGGCCGGTTCTCAGCGCTTCGGCGTCAACCGCGGCCGAGGACATCCGCCTCGCTCAACGGGCGCTTGGGCGTCTGGGATACTATTCGGGCCCGGCGGATGGCGCCCTCTCAGCTCCCCTGCGATCCGCCATAGAGGCCTATCAGAAGGACCAGAATACGCCGGCGACGGGTCTTCTCGACGATGCGACGCTCAGGCGACTCGCCATGCTGGGCCGTTGACGCCTCCGGAGGGCGGGATCGCTGGACGTTTACCTCCCCATCGCTGAGATTTCCGTCAACGCTCCGCTTCTGGTGGCCGCCGGCGCCCTTGTCGGCTTTGTGTCAGGTCTGTTCGGGATCGGCGGCGGATTCCTGATGACGCCGATCCTGGTCTTCCTTGGAATTCCCGCTCCGGTCGCGGTCGCCAGCATGGCGGGGCACGTCGCCGCCTCGTCGACTTCGGGGGTCCTGGCCTATTCCGCGCGTCGCGGCGTCGATTTCCGGATGGGCGGCGTCCTGGCGGCCGGTGGGGCTGTGGGAGCGCTGGTGGGTGTCGAGGTTTTCCGCATCCTGCGACTCGCCGGGCAGGCGGATCTGGTCGTGGCCCTCTCGTACCTGGTCTTCCTGGGCGCGATCGGGTCTCTCATGCTCTGGGAGTCCGTCGGCGCCCTGATCCGCCGCCAGCGCGGAGAGGTAGGCCCTGCACACGCCCAGCGACGGCCCCTCCTCCTCTACGGCCTGCCCTTCCGGATGCGGTTTCCCCAGTCGCGCCTCTACATCAGCGTCTTGCCGCCCCTGGGCCTTGGCGCCTTCGCGGGCGTCCTTTCCGCCGTCATGGGAGTGGGCGGCGGCTTCATCCTCGTGCCGGCCATGATCTACCTTCTGAGGATGCCTGCGAGCGTCGTCGTAGGAACAAGTCTCTTTCAGATCATCCTGACCACCTCCCTCACGACGCTGCTTCAGGCCGGCCGAAATCAGACCGTCGACATCATCCTCACCGGCCTTCTCGTGATCGGCGGCGTCCTTGGGGGTCAGCTCGGAGCCAGGGCGTCCTCGAGGATCCGCGCCGAGGAGCTCCGCGTGGTCCTGGCGCTTCTCATTCTGGCCATCGGGCTGGCCATGGGCGCGACCCTGACCCTGACCCCCGGCGATCCCTACGTCCTTCTCCCGGTGGGCGGCTGAGATGGCGATGCCCTCGCTTCCCCCCGTCGAGCTCGCCGCCGACCTGAGCAGCGCGACCATCGAGGTCACGACCGGGTACACCGGCGCCCGCATCTCCGTCTTCGGGGCGGTCTTTGGCGCCACGAGCGCGCCCGCCGACGTGGTCGTCGTGGTGCGGGGCCCGGAAGAGCCGGTCGCCATCGCGCGCCGGGAGCGTCGAGCGGGCCTCTGGCTCAACGGATCTCCCCAACCCGTCTCGGGGGCGCCAGGCTGCCACCTCACCGCCTCAAGCCGCAGATTGTCGTAGATCGCCGCGGCGACGGGACAGCCGGACAATCCGACCAGGGCAAGGGCCAAGACCGGTGTGGGAGCCACGGGCATCACACCCTCCTGAAGGCCTCAGAGGCCGCCCAGCCGGCGGCGAGCGCGATCAACACTGAGGCCACACCATCAGCCCATGGCCGCTCTCGGGCAAAGCCGGAGATCACCCGCTCC
>JBJTEN010000179.1:0-2783 GCA_046092925.1 Phenylobacterium sp.
GACAAGCTGGCGTCCTACGGCGCCGCGGCCCGGGAACTCGGGCTGAGAGGCGTCCACCGGCCTGGCGGGCTGCTGGCCAACAATCGAGCGGAGAACAGCCATCTTCCGATCCGGCGACGAGAACGGAAGCAGCAGAAGTTCAAATCGCAGGGTTTAGCCCAACGGTTCCTTGCCGCCCATGCCGCCATCTACAACACGTTCAACGTCCAAGAGCACCTGATCCGCCGACCGACGCTTCGGACGCTCCGAGCGGCCGCTCATGATGCCTGGACCGCGGCAACAGCGGCGGCCTGATTGAAGATGGGGAGGGCGGCTTGCGGCTTACCGGAGTTAACCTGCCAGTCCCACCCCGAGAGGCCCGGTATTGGGCTCCGCAGCGCCGGCCACTATCCGTCTCCCGTGGGAGTTTGGCCGCCAATAGCCTCGAGAAGTCCGCCGGTTGGGACGGGGGTTCTGCAGTTGCAGGGAATGTCAGGGACTGAATGGCGGTGGGGGCAGTCGAACGCCAACCCGTCTCCGCCTTGGTCCGCCCAGGCGCATGCGTAGCGCCCAACCCCCCAGGGCGCTGGGCGCTAAACGGGCCGATCGAGCCGCTAGGCCAGGGGAATTAACCTCTCCCGGATGAACTCAACCCGATCCAGGAGCCTGTCCGCATTCGCCTCGGTCGCTGGGATCGGGAAGGGATAGCTGTCCGAAAGGTCGCGCCCCGCCCGCACCCCATCCACCCAGTCCTGGGCGATGGCGCAACAAAGCTCCAGGGCTCTCGCCGACGTACGCGCCTGATCGGTCTCGAAATGCATCGCCGGAAGGTCGCCGACAACAACCCACCGCTCGGCGCCCTCGGGCCTGCCGCCCGGCGCAAACCGCATCAGGAAGAGACCGAGGATCGGCGCTACCGCGAACGCCAGCACGAGTTCGGAGACCGGGGGATCCCAACGCCAGCCGTCGACGAAACGCCAGGCGTCGTCCGTCAGCCTAGCAAGGAGAACACGCTCCTCCTCGCCTTCATAGTCGACGTCCTTGCCTACCGGGAAGCGTGAGGTGTCGATGCGAGGGGTCATAGGGGAGGCGGTCCAGTTGATCACCGGTTCATATGACAATGGGATCACCGGGCATCCAATGGGGATTGAAGGCCCTGTACCGCCCCGCAAGCGATCGTCAAGCTTCGCTTGACATGTAAAACATCGTTTGACATATGAAGGCATGGATATCGAGAGCATCACCCACAAGGGTCTGCGCCGGTTCTTCGAGACCGGGAACGCAAGGGGTCTCGTGGGAAACGCAAACCGAATCCGCAAGATGCTGGCGTACATCGATGCCGTCGGCAGCTTTGACGAGCTTGCCGCGCCGCCGAATTACGGGCTGCACGAGCTGGTCGGCGACAGGGCGGGGCGCTGGGCGATGACCGTGACGAAGAACTGGCGCCTGACCTTCATCAGGATCGATGAAACGACAATCGCCGACCTGGACCTGGAGGATTATCACTGATGGCCATGACCCTGCATCCCTCGCTCGCGGTTCACCCCGGTGACTGGCTGAAGAGCGAGATCGTCGAGCCGCACGGCGTGAGCATCAACCGCCTTGCCGCGTCCTTCCATGTGACCCGCCAGACCCTCTCCAACCTCTTCAATGGCCACACCGCGCTTTCCGCAGACATGGCGATCCGGTTCGAGAAGGCGTTTGGCGTCAGGGCCGATACCTTGATGCGCATGCAGACCGCCTATGACATGGCGCAGGCCAGGGCCCGGGCCGACGACATCGTCGTCGATCGGGTTTTCGTCGACGCCTGAGACGCCTGCGCGGCGTCGACCTCGGCGCCGGTTGGCGCCAAAGCAACGGGGTTCAAACAAGGGTCGCCCCGGAGACGCGCCCCGTTCCGGACCCGAACCGCCCCTCGAACTCCGGCTCCGGGCGCGTCTCCACAGACGGTTCGGGCGCGAATATGCCCGCACGTTCCGCGACATGGCGGAACCGGTCGGATCAGGCAGGGATGTCGGGGGGATGGGTGGCGGTGGTGTCAGTCGAAGTCGAACTCGTCTCCAATCCGGCGTATTTCGCCCAACCCAAGCCGCCCTCAGGCCACGAGGGATTTCCACTCGGCCAGGGCGGCTGAGCGGCAGGTTCGGTATTCCTGGCGACTGACGAGGTGACGCTCCTGGTTGAAGTGGTTGTGGAATGCGGCGTGGGTTGAGACGAATCTCTGAAGGGTCTTCATTCGTCGGAACCGCTGCATTGCTCGCTCTCGTCGCCGGAAGGGCAAGTGGCTGTTCTCGGCGCGGTTGTTGAGCCAGCGGCCGACCTCCTGCCTGTCCTGGTTCCCGAGCAGTTTCATCGCTGCGCGATAGGAGCGCAGCCGGTCAGTGACGATGATGCCCCCGGGGCCGTGGCGCTTCAGAGCTTTCCTGAGGAATTTCAGCGCAGCGGCCTTGTCCCGCTTCTTCGTCACGAACGCCTCGAGCACCTCGCTTTCGTGATCGACCGCCCGCCAGAGGTAGCGGCGTTCCCCGTTCACGCGGACGAAGACCTCATCCAAATGCCATGGCCAGTGGGTGGTCTGGCGCATGGGCTGGACCCGTCGAGATCGGATCTTCGAGGCGAACATCGGACCGAAGCGGTTCACCCAAAGCCGCACAGTCTCATGGCAGATGTCGATGCCGCGCTCGAAGGCCAGGTCCTCCACATTCCGCAGCGACAGCGGGAAGCGCACATAGAGCATCACCACCATCTGGATCACCTCGGGCGAGGACTAGCACCAGCGGTGACCTGCTCCTGAAGAACTGGAC
>JBJTEN010000180.1:0-3235 GCA_046092925.1 Phenylobacterium sp.
CGGGTCATCGACGCCTCCGACATGATCGCCTCCAACTGGTACCCCTCCGAGCGCTGGGACTTCGACGCCGGCTTCGTGGGCCGCTACCGAACCCTGAAGGTCGACCGCGACGGGGTCCGGATCGACGTAGACAAGGCCGCCATCGCCGCCGTGCCCGTCTATGTGGCGCGCCAGGGCTTCATCCAGGGCGTGTCGGGCAACCCCTTCCCGGGCGTGAAGGACTATACCGAGGTCAACAAGACCGGGACCTGGCAGACGCCGGAGGCGAAAGCCATCAGCCCCCTCGACCCGGCCATCAATGCGGCGATCTACTTCCACACGGACTTCGTGGGCGCCGATGATTCCCGGGCGGGACAGGGGCGGCCCGGGGAGCCGGGCGTCTCCGCCGTCTCGGGAACGCTGGTAGACTGGGTCCTGAAGCGGGCGAAGGGCCTTGCGGACACGCCCTCGTCCGCCAGCCTCGGGGTGAGGGCGCGGTATTGAGCGGAGCGCCGCGGCGCGCCATCGACAGGGCGGAGGCCGCCCTCGCGCGGATCGACGCCCTGGGCCGGGGCCATGTCGCCGCCGCCGTCCTGGTGGGATCGGCGGTGCTTGGCGACTGGCGAGAAGACCGCAGCGACGTGGACCTGCTGCTGGTGTCCGGCGAAGGGGTGACGCCCGCCGTGCGGGAGGCCTGGCGGCAGGCCGCGCGGCTGGGCGGCGCAAGGACGGACCTTGTCATCGCCGATCCGGGCGACCTCTCGCGGGCCGGGTCCGACCTGGACCTCGCCATCGCCCTGCAGACCGCCGGCCAGTGCGGCCACGGGCTTCGGGGCGCGCCGCCGCCGGCCCCCGACAGGGCCAGGCTCGCTGCGGTGCTGGAGGACAACCTGGCGTCCTACTGGCGGTCCTGGCTGGCGCGGGCCAAGGGCCTCGGCCTCGGCTGGCCGACCGGCGCCATGTTCACGCCCTTCGGCGCCGTCTGGGGGCTCGGGGGCATGGCCCGCATCCGTTCGACCCTGGCCGACGGCCGGATCGTCTCCAAGCGCGAGGCGATGAACCTGGCCCTCGCCCGTCTGCCGGCGCACCGGGTGATCCTCGACGAGGCCGGCCTGCTGAGGGATGGCGCCGCGCCCCGCCACGGGAGGCTTTAGCGCCGGCGCATGGCCCTGGCCTGCGCGGACGACCTTCTCGCCCGGCGCTGGTGACGCGACCCCGGGCGGCGGCTAGTTTAGCGGCCGAGATGAACGCTCCCGTCCCGCCCCAGGTCGATTCGGCCGGCGCCACGCCGGTCATGGCCCAGTTCTTCGAGGCCAAGGCGCGGCAGCCCGACGCCCTGGTCTTCTTCCGCATGGGCGACTTCTACGAACTCTTCTTCGAGGACGCTCGCCAGGCGGCGGCGGCCCTCGGCATCGCCCTGACCGCCCGGGGCCAGCACGCCGGCGAGCCCATCCCCATGTGCGGCGTGCCGGTCCACGCCGCCGAGGCCTATCTCTCCAAGCTCATCCGCTCAGGTTTCAAGGTGGCGGTCTGCGAGCAGATGGAGGACCCTGCCGAGGCCCGGCGGCGGGGCTCCAAGGCCATCGTCCGGCGCGACATCGTCCGGGTGGTCACCCCGGGCACCCTGACCGAGGACGGCCTGCTGGACGCCCGGGGCGCCAATCGGCTGGCGGCCGTGGCGGTGCGGGCCGGCGCCGCCGCCATCGCCAGCGTCGAGCTGTCCACCGGCGAGGTGGAGGTCTGGGCGCCGGGCAAGGGGGCCCTGGCCTCGGCCCTGGCGGCCCTCGGTCCCTCCGAGATCCTGGTCCCGGACCGCCTGTTCGCGGACGAGGCGGTGAGCGCCGCCCTGAAGGCCGCCGGCGGCCTCGTCCAGCCCATGCCCTCCGCCCTCGCCGAGCCCGGTGCGGCGGAGGCCCGCCTGAAACGGCTTTACGGCGTGGAGACCCTGGATGGTTTCGGGGCGCTATCGGGGGCGGAGGTCTCAGCCCTGGGACTGATCGCCGCCCACCTGGAGACCACCCAGGCCGGCCGCACCCCTTCCCTGTCGCCGCCGCGACGGGCCGGAGAAGCCGACGTCATGGCGATCGATCCCGCCACCCGCGCCAGCCTGGAGATCGAGCGCAGCCTCTCGGGCGGGCGCGAGGGTTCGCTTCTCGCGGCCATCGACCGGACGGTGACGGCGCCGGGGGCCCGACTTCTCGCGGCGCGGCTCGCCCGGCCCCTGCTGGACCCGGAGCGGATCAACGTGCGGCTCGACGCCGTGGATTGGCTGCGCAGCCGGCGCGACCTGCGCCGAAGGCTGCGCGAGGCCCTGAAGGGCCAGGGCGATATGGCCCGCGCCCTCTCGCGCCTTGCCCTCGGTCGGGGCGGGCCCCGCGACCTGGGCGTCCTGAGGGACGGACTGGCCGCCGGCTCCGGACTTCACGACCTCTGCCGGGAGGGCGCCGCCGGCCCCCTTGACGCGCCGCCTCCAGCCGAGCTGGCCGATTGCCTGCAGGCCCTGGACCTGGCGGGCCAGCCCGGCCTCGCCGACCTGCACGCCAGCCTCGCGGCCGGTCTTGGCCCGGACCTGCCCCTGCAGCCGCGGGACGGCGGCTTTGTGGCCCCCGGGGTCCGGCCTGAACTGGACGAGGCGCGGCGGCTTCGCGACGACAGCCGCCGGGTCATTCTCTCGCTGGAAGCCGAGCTGGCGGCGCAGAGCGGCGTGGCCCTGAAGATCCGTCACAACGGGGTCCTGGGCTATTTCATCGAGGCCACCGCCAAGGCGGCCGAGCCCCTGCTGAGGGCGCCCCTGAACGCGACCTTCATCCATCGCCAGACCCTCGCCAGCCAGATGCGGTTCACCACCGTGGCCCTGGCCGAGCTGGACGCCCGCATCGCCCAGGCCGGCCAACAGGCCCTGGCCATCGAGATCGCCGCCTTCGAGGCTTGGCGCGACCTGGTCTGCGCCGACGGCGACAGCCTCCGCCAGGCCGCCGCGGCCTGCGCCCGGCTTGACGTCGCCGCCGCCCTTGCGGAATGGGCGGAGGAGGCCGACGCCGTCCGGCCGGAGCTGGACCGGGGCGTGGCCTTCGAGGCGGAGGGCGCGCGGCATCCGGTGGTGGAGGCGGCGGTGCGGCGGGCGGGCGGCGCCTTCACCCCCAAAGACAGCCGGCTGGACGGCCAGGCGGTCTCGGCTCCCCGGCTGGCGATTGTCACGGGCCCGAACATGGCGGGCAAGTCGACCTTCCTGCGCCAGAACGCCCTCCTCGCCATC
>JBJTEN010000181.1:0-7832 GCA_046092925.1 Phenylobacterium sp.
AAGCTCGACCTGGGCTTCCTCAGGGGTCGAGGGGGCCGGTCGGGACCTCCTGGTCCGCCGGATCGGCTCGATCGGCTTCGTCATCGTCCGGAGGCAAGCCTTTCGATCTGGGCGGCCATCTCTTCCATGCGACGCTTCAGGTCCGCAATGTCGGTCTCGGAGGCGCCCTCCGCGTCCTGGCCGGCCGCCGGAGCAGGGGGCCTGTCCGTCGGCGCCGGCTGAGGCGGGGCGGCCATAGCGCCGGAGGCGCCCTCTGGGCGGCCATAGGCGAAGGGCGAAAACATCTGCATGGCCTGGCTGAACAGGGCCATGTTCTTCTTCACCTGCTCCTCGTAGGCGGCCAGCCCCGCGGGCTTGCCCACTCCGGTCAGCTGGTGGCGAAGGCGTTCCTGCTGCTCGGCGAAGGACGCGAGGGACATCTCCAGATAGGAGGGCAGGAAGGCCTGCATGGAGGTGCCATAGAAGCCGATGAGCTGGCGGAGGAACTGTATCGGCAGCAGGCTCTCCGACCGGCTCTCTTCGTCGAAGATGATCTGGGCGAGAACCGAACGGGTGATGTCGTCATTGGTCTTAGCGTCGTACACCACGAAGTCGACACCCTTACGGACCATGTCCGCCAGGTGCTCGAGTGTGACATAGGTGCTGGAAGACGTGTTGTAGAGACGGCGGTTGGCGTACTTCTTGATGACCACCGGGCCGTCGCCCGCCTTGGCGCCCTTCGAGTCGGCCATTCCGGTTCCTTCCAGCGCGATTCCTCGCAAGCGCACGCAGTATTGCATTGCAGTATTGCCGATGCGAGCGTCTTCTGAAAGGTGATGGAAGCGGCCGGCGTGAATGGCGGGCCATATCCAGAAGGAGCCCACAGCCATGACCGACGTTGTCATCGTCTCGGCCGCCCGAACCCCGGTGGGTTCGTTCAACGGCGCCCTCTCCGGCCTTCCCGCCCACGACCTCGGCCGGATCGCCATCGCCGGAGCGTTGGAGCGGGCGGGGGTGGCCGCATCTGATGTCAGCGAAGTGATCCTGGGGCAGGTGCTGCAGGCGGGCGCTGGCCAGGGACCGGCCAGGCAGGCGGCGATCGGCGCGGGTGTTCCCGTGGAGGCGCCGGCCTGGAGCCTGAATCAGCTTTGCGGCTCGGGGCTCCGGGCCATCGCCCTCGGCGCGCAGCAGATCGCCGACAGCGCCGCGCGGGTGGTGGTGGCCGGGGGTCAGGAAAGCATGAGCCAGGCTCCCCACGCCCAGCAGCTGCGGGGCGGCCAGAAGATGGGCGACCTCGCCCTGGTGGACACCATGATCAAGGACGGCCTGTGGGACGCCTTCCATGGCTATCACATGGGCCAGACCGCAGAGAACATCGCCGCCCGCTGGCAGATCACCCGAGAGGACCAGGATCGGTTCGCCGTGACCTCCCAGAATCGCGCGGAGGCCGCCCAGAAGGCCGGTCGCTTCGCGGCCGAGATCGTGCCGGTGACGATCAAGGGCCGCAAGGGCGACACGGTGGTCGACCAGGATGAGTTCATTCGCCACGGCGTTACTCTGGAAGGCATTTCAGGCCTGCGCCCCGCATTCAACAAGGACGGGTCGGTCACTGCGGCCAACGCCTCGGGGATCAATGACGGGGCGGCGGCCCTGGTTCTGATGTCAGCGGCCGAGGCCAAGGCCCGCGGCCTCGCGCCACTGGCCCGGATCGCCTCCTGGGCGCAGGCCGGCGTAGAGCCCGAAGTCATGGGTACAGGCCCCATCCCCGCCACCCGGAAAGCCCTGGAGCGCGCCGGCTGGAGCGTCGCGGACCTGGACCGGGTGGAGTCCAACGAGGCCTTCGCCGCCCAGGCGCTGTGCGTCGTGCGCGAACTGGGCCTGGACCCCGACAAGGTCAATGTGAACGGCGGGGCCATCGCGATCGGCCATCCGATCGGCGCCTCGGGAGCCCGCATCCTGACCACCCTGCTGCAGGAAATGAAAAGGTCAGGCTCGGCCCGCGGCCTGGCGACCCTGTGCGTGGGCGGCGGCATGGGTGTGGCCCTCTGCGTCGAACAGGTCTGACACCGGAAACCCCAAGGAGGCGGCGATGGCGAGAGTGGCGTTCGTGACCGGAGGCACCCGCGGAATCGGCCGCGCGATCTGCGAGCGGCTCAAGGCCGACGGGATGAAGGTGGCGGCCGGCTATTCCGGCAACGAGGAGGCCGCCCAGGCCTGCGCCCGCGAACTGGGCGTGATGGTCGTCAAGGGCAATGTCGGCTCCTTCGAGGACTGCGACCGCGCCGTGAGGGCGGTGGAGGCCGAGCTTGGGCCCGTGGACGTGCTGGTGAACAACGCCGGCATCACCCGGGACGGGGTCTTCCACAAGATGTCGCCAGCCCAGTGGTCGGACGTCATCCGGGTGAACATGGACTCGGTCTTCAACATGACCCGCCAGGTCATCGAGGGCATGCGCGAGCGCGAGTGGGGCCGGATCGTCAACATCAGCTCCATCAACGGCCAGAAGGGCCAGATGGGTCAGACCAACTACGCCGCCGCCAAGGCCGGCATGATCGGCTTCACCAAGGCCCTGGCCCTGGAGAACGCCCGCAAGGGCGTGACGGTCAACTGTATCTGCCCGGGCTCTATCGACACCGAGATGGTGCAGGCGGTGCCGGAGAGCGTCCTTGCCTCCATCATCGCCCAGATCCCGGTGGGGCGCCTTGGGCGCGGCGAGGAGATCGCCGACATGGTGGCCTTCCTGGCGGGAGAACACGCCGGCTTCGTCACCGGATCCACCCTGTCGCTCAATGGCGGCCAGTACATGGCGGGATGACGCTCAGGTCCAAAATCCGCCCCAGTCGGCATGTAAACTTGCGTCTTGATGTCTTCCCGCAGACCTCCTGAACTCCTGCGCCGAAGCGGCCTTGGCCTCCTTTTCGCCGGGCTTGCGGCGGGCGCCGTCCTGACCGGACCGACTGCGGCCTGTGCGCAGGCGTCGAGGGTGGCGGGCGGCGCCCTCTTCGGTCCGCCCACCGGTCAGGCCGGACCCGCCTGGGGCCCGCCGGTGGCGAGGTACGCCTCGGAGACCGGAATCCGTTTCACCTTCGACCGAAGCCAGGGACTGCCCCTGGTCAAGTTCGACCGCAGTCCCGAGGTCTGGGTCCTGAAGCCGCAGCCGGCGCCCCGTGGCGACGTCCTCTACCTGAACGACCTGGGCGAGCCGATCCTGAGGGCCAGCCGGACGGGCGGCCTGACCGTGTTCACCAGTGAGCGACCGGAGGGCCTGGCCGTCGCCCTTGCCGGCGGGGGCCAGACCCTGCGGATGACCGCCCTTGGTCCGCAGCAACTCCTGGAACGACTGGCCATGGCCAGCACCCGGGCCCCCCGGGCGGCGCGGCGGCTGATTCCCTTCGAGGCGGACGCCTCGCCCTACTCCTCAGCGCTGACGGCCGACGCCGCCATGGTCGCCGCCGAGGCCATCATCCGCATGACTCGCCTGCCGGACGGGCGGCTCGTCCTGGGTGGCGTGGAACGGGTGCGTCTCATCGAAGGCCGGCAGGCGCGGGCTGACATGCGCGAAGGCGTCATCGAAATCACCGTCGCCCCTGGCCAGGGATTGTCTGGGCGGCCCTCCTCGGACCGGATCCTCGCCGCGGCCGGACTCCGTTAGCCCCGAAAGACGTCCTTCTCGGCGCGAAGGGCGGCGAAGGCCTCATGTGGCGGCAGGCCCGGGCGAAGCTGCGGCGCGCGGAGGAATGGGTTGGTGGCCTTTTCTTCCCCGAGGAGACTTGGCACGGTCGGCTCGCCGCGTTCCCGGGCGGCGAAAACCGCCTCGGCTCGGGCCTTCACCGCAGGGTCCGCGTCGACGGCGAGGGCGAAGCGGGCGTTGGAGGCGGTGTATTCATGCGCACAGTATATCCGTGTGTCATCGGGCAGGGCGGCCAGTCGCTGCAGACTGGACCACATCTGGGCCGGTGAGCCTTCGAACATCCGGCCGCAGCCCAGGGCGAAGAGGGTGTCGCCGACGAAGGCCGCCCCTGCGGAGGGGACGAAGTAGGCGATATGCCCGAGGGTGTGGCCCCCGGACTCCAGGACCTCAAATGCTGTCTCGCCCAGCTGGACCGTCTCTCCCGGCGAGAGCACCCTGTCGACCGGGAATCGCCCGGAGACCTCGGCCGGACCCAGGAGAGCGCATCCGGTCGCAGCCTTCACCTCGGCATTCCCCCCGGCATGGTCGGCGTGCCAGTGGGTGTTCAGGACCATGTCCAGCTTCCACCCCAGACGCGCCAGTTCGGCGAGGATGGCGGCGGAGTCCGGGGTGTCGATGCAGGCGGTGCGTCCTGTCGCGTCGTCACGCACAAGATAGCCATAGTTGTCGGAAAGGCAGGGAAACTGGTGAACGGTCAGGGTCATGGCTTGTTTCCTCGGGCCGGCCCCGAACCACCGGGGCTCGCCGTCGGCCGCGACTAGGCCTAAATCCACGTCATGCGGCAAGACATCTCTGACCTGGCGGCCTTCTACGCCTCGCCCCTGGGGGAGGCCGCGCGGGACATGACCGCCCGTCAGGTGCTTCAGACCTGGGGCGACTGCCGGGGCCTGGAGGTGCTGGGAGCGGGCTACGCGACCCCGGTCCTCGACGCACTCTCGGACCGGGTTGCAAGATCTCTGGCCGTGATGCCGGCCGGTCAGGGAGCCGAGGCCTGGCCGCACGTCCAACGGAGCCGGACGACCATGGCGGCGGAAGACGCCCTGCCCTTTCCCAACGCCCGCTTTGACCGGATCCTTCTTGTCCACGCCCTGGAGGAGAGTCCCGACCCCGGAGCCCTGCTTCGGGAGCTGACCCGGGTTCTGGCGCCTGCGGGTCGGCTGATCGCCGTGACAGCCGCGCGGAACGGATCCTGGGCGCCGTTCGAATCGACTCCCTTCGGGCACGGACGGCCGTACAGTCGCCGGCAGCTGGCGCGTCGCCTTCGCGCCGCGGGACTGGAGCCCACAGGCTGGACCCGGGCCCTCTATGTTCCGCCCGTCGCCTTGCTGGCCGGTTGGGCGGAGGGGCTGGAGCGGCTGGGATCGCGTCTGTGGCCATCCGTTTCCGGTCTCATCCTGATGGAAGCCGTAAAGCAGACACTGACCCTGCAACCTCGCCAGTCCCAGGCCCTGATCAGCCGACCGGAACGGCGACGCGCGCCTGTTGGCGCACGCCCCCAACCCATAGGCCGGGATCCGCCCGGGGCTTGAACCCTTCCGGCCGGTTCTCCACCCTTGCGGCCTGGAACAGAGGAGACGTCATGGACCGAAAGCTCGCCCTGGTGACCGGCGCCTCCGCAGGGATCGGCGCGGCCCTCGCCCGCACGCTCGCCGCCCGGGGCTATGATCTGGCCCTCACCGCCAGGCGGAGTGAAAGGCTTGAAGCCCTGGCGGAGGAGGCGCGGCTTCGTTTCGGGGTGGAGGCCCTGGTCCTTCCGGAAGACCTCTCGGATCCGGCTGCGCCGGCGCGGCTCCTCGCCGCCGTGGAGGCCGCCGGCCGGGATGTCGACGCCCTGGTCAACAATGCGGGCTATGGCCTGCCCGGTGTCTTCGCCGAGACCGGCTGGCAAGAGCAGACCGACTTTCTGCAGGTCCTGCTGCACGCCCCGACCGAGCTGACCCATCGGGTCCTCCCCGGAATGGCGGAAAGGCGGTTCGGCCGGATCCTGAACGTGGCCTCCCTGGCGGGGCTTCTGCCAGGAGCCCGGGGCCACACCCTCTACGCGGCGACAAAGGCCTACCTGGTGCGCTTCTCCCAGAGCCTGCACCTGGAGACCCGTGGGCTGGGTGTTCACGTCAGCGCGCTTTGCCCGGGATTCACATGGTCGGAGTTCCACGACGTGAACGGCACCCGGGATCTCACCCGGCGGAGCACGCCGGACTGGCTCTGGATGGGCGCCGACGAGGTCGCCGAGGCCGGGGTCGAGGCCCTCGAAGCCAACCGCCCCGTCTGCGTTCCGGGCGCGCCGAACAAGATGATCGCCGCCCTGGGCCGCCTGATCCCGGAGCACTGGGCCCTGGCGCTGATGGACTCCCAGAGCGCGCGTTTCAGGAAACCCTGAGCCCGGTCAGGACTGATAGGGCTTGGAGGCTTCCTCCAGGATCAGCCCGCTGGTGGAGTCCGCGATCCCGGACAGAATGAACTGCACCGCCATGGCGCACAGGATCAGGCCCAGAACACGGACCACGATCGAAAGACCGATCCGGCCGAGCAGCCGCGAAATGAGCGGCGAGGCCCAGAAGGACAGCATGGTGAGGAGGGCGACGAGGGCGATGACCCCGACGCCTGTGAGGGTGCCCGCAAGGCCATAGTCGCGCGCTTCACTGGCGTAGATGATCACCGTGGAGATGGCGCCGGGGCCGATGAGGAGGGGCATGGCGAACGGCACGATCATGGACTCGAAACGTCGCCTCGCCTGCGCAGCGCGCCCGCCCTCGCCGGCCTCGTCCTCGCCTGCGGCGATCGACTCGGAAAAGTCATTCCGGGTCATGTCGAGCCCCAGGAGAAGGAGCAGGATGCCTCCGGCGATCCGGAAGGCGGGGAGGGAGATCCCGAAGAACGCCAGCAGGCTG
The DNA here is from genome assembly GCA_046092925.1 of Phenylobacterium sp. Classification (GTDB taxonomy): domain Bacteria; phylum Pseudomonadota; class Alphaproteobacteria; order Caulobacterales; family Caulobacteraceae; genus Phenylobacterium. Next base: position 6,562 of record JBJTEN010000181.1, read on the forward strand.
AGACCCGTAAAGAAGAAGAAGATCAGGAAGCCGAGAACGAAGAGCGCGACAAAGACGGCGATCAGCCTCGCCGTGCTGTTCTTCACCCCGCGGGGCGCCGCGGCGACCAGGGGCACGTTGCCCACCGGATCGATCAGGGCGAACAGGGCGATGAAGAAGTTGACGGCGAAAATCTCGGGGATCATGGGGTTCACTTACCCTACTTCGCTCCCGAAGCCGACACCGGAGACCGCAGGATGACCTCTCTCGTCGCCGATCCGCGCCTGATCGTCCCCCTCGATCAGCCGGGTCTTGCGGAAGCCCGGGCCCTGGTGGAGGCGCTGGGCGACCGGGTCAGTTTCTACAAGGTGGGGCTTGAGCTCTTCGCCCGGGGCGGCATGGACCTGGCGCGGGAGCTGAAGGCCAGGGGCAAGCAGGTCTTCCTGGACTGGAAGCTCCACGATATCGGCGCGACGGTGGAGCGGGCCGCGGCGGCCCTCGCCGATTCCGGCTGCGACCTCCTGACGGTGCACGCCGAGCCCCAGGTGATGGCGGCGGCGGTGCGCGGCGTCGGGCGCTCCGGCCTGAAGGTGCTGGCGGTGACCGTCCTCACCAGCCTCTCGGACGAAGACCTCAAGGCCATCGGCTACGCCTCCGGGGCGCGAAGCCTTGTCGAGCGACGCATCCACCAGGCCCTGGCGGCGGGCTGCGCCGGCGTGGTGGCCAGTCCGCAGGAGGCGGAACTGGCCCGCAGCATCGGCGGCAAGGACTTCCTGGTGGTCACGCCCGGCGTCCGCCCGGAATGGTCTGCAAAGAACGACCAGGTCCGCGCCGCGACCCCCGCCGAGGCTCTGCGCGCCGGCGCCTCGCACCTGGTGTGCGGCCGCCCGATCTCGGCTGCGAACGACCCCGCAGAGGCGGCCCTGAAGGTGATCGCCGAGATGGCGTCGGTTCCCGCCACGTCCGGCGCCGCCTGACCCTATCGGGGTCTGCGGCGAGGAGGATCGCCCTCCTCACCCCGCTTCGCCGACAGCTCCCCCGCTGGGGAGCAGTTGAAGGCTGCGGGTCTTTCCCGCGAGGGGCGTCGCCGCGACTAGAAGTCGACCGCTATGCCCTTGCGCTCCCAGTCGCCGAATCGCGTGGGTTCAAGGCCGGCGGGACCGCCCTGCTCGGCGAGGCGCTCGGCCTCGGCGGCCTCAGCCGCCTTGCGCGCGGCGTCCAGAAGGCGCGACTGCGCGGCGACCAGGGTTGCGATGTCTCCGGGCCTCACCGCCCAGAGCACGTCCGGATTG
>JBJTEN010000182.1:0-7789 GCA_046092925.1 Phenylobacterium sp.
GGTGTGGAGGGCGTAGGCGAAATCCAGGGGCAGGCCTCCGCGCGGCAGGCTGACCAGCCGGCCCTTGGGGGTGAAGACGAAGGTCTGGTCGAGGTACATCTCGAGCTTGGCGTGCTCGACCAGTTCCTCGACGTCGCCGCCGTGCTCCAGCACCTGGACCAGGTGTCGCAGATTGACCAGCGGATCACGCCCCCCCTGCTCCGCCTGATGTTCCGCATCAAAGCCGTAGGACGCATCCTTGTAGCGCCAGTGGGCGGCGACGCCCTCCTCGGCGATCCGGTCCATGGACTCGGTGCGGATCTGCATCTCGATGCGCATCCCCCGCGGGCCGACGACGGTGGTGTGGATCGAGCGATAATTGTTCCGCTTGGGTGTCGAGATGTAGTCCTTGAAGCGGTCCGGCACCGAGGGCCAGGCGCGGTGCGCCACGCCCAGGGCGCGGTAGCAGTCTTCCTCCGTGTCTACGATGACCCGGAAGGCGTAGATGTCCGAAAGCTGGGAAAAGCCGATCGACTTGCGCTGCAGCTTGCGCCAGATCGAATAGGGGTTCTTCTCCCTCCCGAGGACCCGGCACGGAATGCCTGCAGCCTCCAGTCTGCTCATGATTTCCTGAGAGACAAGGGCGACGGCGCCGCCCTGCTCGTCCCGCAGCCCGTTGAGACGCCGGATGATGGCGTCCCTGGCCAGGGGATTGAGGTGGGTGAAGGCCAGCTCTTCAAGTTCGGTGCAGATCCGGTGGCAGCCGATGGAGCGCGCGAGAGGCGCGTAGATGTCCAGGGTCTCCCGGGCGATGCGCTCCCGCTTGGCCGGCGCCTTGATGTGCTGGAGGGTGCGCATGTTGTGCAGCCGGTCCGCGAGCTTCACCAGCAGGACCCGGACATCCCTGGAGATGGCGAGAATGAACTTGCGCAGGTTCTCCGCCTGGCGGGTGTGTTCACTGTTCAGCTCAAGCTTGGTGAGCTTGGTGACCCCTTCCACCAGTTCCGCGATCTCGGCGCCGAACAGCCGCCGGATTTCAGCGGAGGTCGCGTTGGTGTCCTCGACAGTGTCATGCAGGAGTGCGGTGATAATGGTCGCCGCATCCATGCGATACTCGGTCAGGATGCCGGCGACCTGGATCGGATGGGCGAAGTAGGGATCACCGGAAGCCCGCTTCTGCGAGCCATGCATTCGCATGGCGTAGACGTAGGCGCGGTTGAGGACGGCCTCGTTGGCGCTGGGATCGTAGGAGCGGACCTTCTCGATCAGCTCATACTGCCGAAGCATGGCGCGACGGGACGTCCCCTCTGAAGCGCTCGGGACGAGTGAGACCCCTGCCTGCGGGGCCAGGGTCCCTGAGATGGTCGTCTCCGGGACCGGGGCCTGCGATGCAGGCGGACGCTGGGCTGGCGCCTCGGGGCTCAGTAGCGCTCTTCCTGACCGCCGTCGCGGTCACTCTGGAGCGCGCGGACGAGCTCAAGTTCGCTCATCTGCTGATAGGTCGGGTCTGCGAGCAGGGCCAGGGTCTCGGCCTCTTCCTCCGCCTCGGAGCGCTCATCCACCCGCTGGAGAGTGGTGATCAGGGTCTCCTTGAGCTCCTCGGGATCGACCACATCGTCCGCCAGCTCACGCAGGGCCACCACGGGATTCTTGTCATTGTCGCGATCGACGAGAATCGGAGAACCGGAGGAAATGCCCCGCGCCCGATGCGCCGCCAGCAGCACCAGGCTGAAGCGGTTCGGAACACGCTGGATGCAGTCTTCGACGGTGACCCGGGCCATGGATACCTCTACGGGCGGATAGAACCGCGCCTTTTAGAGCCTTCGGCGGCATTGCGCAACGCCGCAGGCTTGCGGGGACGGGATCAGGACGCCGGCAGAATGGCCCGGGCGATGTCCTCCATGGAGGCGAAGAGGAAGGTCGGACGGTGGGCCTGAAGGATTTCCGGGCGGGCATATCCCCATGTCACGGCTCCGCTATCGATCCCCGCCCGATAAGCCGCTTCGATGTCGCGGGTCTCGTCGCCTATGGACAGCACCTCGCCATGGCTGGCGCCGGCCTTCCTGATGACCCGCCGGAACTGAGGGGTCTTGCCAAACATGGAGGCGCCGCAGGCGAAGTAGCGGATGCGACCCGCCAGGTCCGGCCCCAGAATTTTCCGGACGTTCGCCTCGGAGTTCGAGCTGACGAGGGCCAGGACAACACCGGCCGCATCCAGCCGCCGGATCAGGTCGGCTGATTCGGGAAACAGGGGGATTTCCGACGTGTTCTCGGCCACCAGCCGGCGCGCATGCCGGGCGATGAAGGGCATCTTCCAGGCCGGGACCCGCATGTAGGCCACGACTTCACGGCTGGAACGGCCTCGCAGCATGTCGACTTCGTCGTCGGTGATCTGCCGGAAACGAAACCGGCGCGCCACCTCATTGGCCATGCTGATGAACCAGTCGGCGCTATCCGCCAGGGTCCCGTCGAAATCGAAGATGACTAGCCGATAGGCCAAGCGCCCCCCCCCGCGCGGCGACAAGGCCTCGCCCGCCCCTTCTTCCTGCGGGCGATGCTGCACGATTGACGCGTCAGACGCCAGCCCCGGGCCCGGTGAGGTCACGGCGCGGGCCTCGCATCACGCCCGACCGGAGCCTGGGCGGCCAGGTCCGACGCCTTGAGACCGAGCGTCGGGTGTCGCCAGTCCGGGGCGATTTCAGCCAGGGGTCCCATCACGAAGCAACGTTCGTGCGCCCTGGGATGAGGCAGGACGAGATCGGCGGTCGCCATCACGCAGCCCGTGTGGTCGATCAGATCGAGGTCCACGGTCCTGTCCGCATTCGGGGATCCCCGCCGGCGGCCCAGACGGACTTCGATTTCAAGCAGACGGCGAATCGCAACGTCAGGAGCCATCGTCGCCTCGACAATAGCGACCCCGTTGCGATACTCATTCCGGGACGGGTCGGGCCAGGCGGACGACATCCACCAGGACGATCGGCGCAAGACCGGCAATCCTGCCTCGGACAAGAGAGAAAGAGCGGCTTCAAGAAGATCGACCGGCGATCCCTGCGCGCCGGGAAGATTGGAACCCAGCGCGACGACCGCCCGGGCGGGCTGCGCCATCCTGACGCCGGACTCCGGAAACACCTGACCCAATGACCTTCTACCCTACAGACCGGTTGGCGCTCTTCATCGACGGGGCCAACCTCTACTCCGCCGCCAAGGGGCTTGGCTTCGACATCGACTATCGCAAGCTCCTCGACGAGTTCCGCAAGCGCGGCGTCCTCGTCAGGGCCTACTATTACACCGCGCTGGTCGAGGATCAGGAGTACTCTCCGATCCGCCCCCTCGTGGACTGGCTGGATTACAACGGCTTTCGCCTTGTCACCAAGCCCGCGAGGGAGTTCACGGACTCCCAGGGGCGCAAGCGGTGGCGCGGCGACATGGACGTCGAGATCGCCGTCGACATGATGGAGATGAGCGCGCACGCCGATCATCTGGTGCTCTTCAGCGGTGACGGAGACTTCCGGGTCCTGCTGGAGGCCGTCCAGCGGCGGGGCTCCAGGGTCACCGTGGTGTCCACAGTCAAGACCCAGCCGCCCATGGCGTCGGACGACCTTCGGCGTCAGGCTGACAGCTTCATCGAGCTGGCCGACCTCGCGGACATCATTGGTCGTCCGTCCCGACTGCCGAGATTCCTGCAGGAGAGCCGGCTGGCGGCCGAGCGTGACGGGCCGGAGGCCTGACCTTGCGGCGATCTGCAGCCGTTGCAGAGACGCCGGAGCCCGGCCGGGACTGCGCCCTGTGCCCCCGCCTCACCGCCTACCGGGCGGATAACCGGACCCGGAATCCTGACTGGTGGAATGGTCCTGCGCCGTCCTTCGGCGATCCGCAGGCGCGCCTTCTGGTTCTGGGGCTCGCGCCCGGGCGAACGGGCGCTAACCGCACCGGGCGGCCCTTCACGGGAGACCATGCCGGCGTCCTCCTCTTCGGCACGCTCCTGAAGACGGGCTTTGCGCGGGGAGCCTATGAGGCGCGCGCTGACGACGGACTGACCCTGGTCGACTGCATGATCTCGAACGCCGTGCGCTGTGCGCCGCCGGGCAACCGCCCCGAGCCCTCAGAGGAGACGGCTTGTCGTCCCTTTCTCGCCGCGCGGCTCGCGGCCCTCCCGAGACTGAAGGTCGTGGTCACACTCGGAGACGTGGCCCGGCGCAACCTGCTTCGCGCCCTGGGCCTTCCCGGCTCGGCCGGGGTGTCGGGCCACGGGGCGGAGTTCGCCGCCGGCGGCTATACGGTGCTGAACAGCTATCACTGCTCGCGACTGAACACGAACACCGGCCGTCTGACGCCCGGCATGTTCGAAGCCATCTTCCTGCGCGCCCGGGCGCTCCTCGACGGCTGACAGTCTGGCGAGCGGCCTCTAATCAGGGCCATCGCACACAGCAGCCTGTGGAGTCCGGGTCATGCGCCCTCTCGTCCTGGCCTTCTGCGCCGCCCTTCTCGCCGTTGCACCGGCCGCAGCCGCGGCGCCCGGGCCCGCCGACCGGGACCGGGCGCTGGAGATTCTGAAGACCAGCATCAGCCACCCGACGACGGCCAGCGCAGGCCAGGGCGCGATGATCGCCTATGCCGGGTGGCTGCGCGAAGTGCTCATCAAGGGTGGCTACAGGCCCGAAGACATCGTCGTTGAACCGGTCGGTGAGACTGCGGTTCTGATCGCCCGGCTGCCGGGGCGAAATCCGGACCGCAAGCCCCTGGTCATTTCCGGACACATGGATGTCGTCGAGGCCAGGGCGGAGGACTGGACGCGCGACCCCTTCACCGCCGTGGTTGAGGACGGCTACGTCTTCGGTCGCGGCGCGGCGGACAACAAGTTCGACATCTCGATGGTCGTGGCCACCCTCGCCCGGCTGAGATCCCAGAACTGGCGGCCAGGCCGCGACGTGATCCTCGCCCTGTCCGGAGACGAGGAGACCCGGATGCGCAGCAGCGCCTTCCTCGCCGAGCGGATGAAGCACGCCGACCTCGTCCTCAACTCCGACGCCGGCGGCGGCGAGCTGGACTCCTCGGGTACGCCGCTGTCCTACGGCATCCAGGGCGCCGAGAAGACCTATGCAGACTTCACCCTCAGGGCGACCGATCCGGGTGGACACTCCAGCCGCCCCACCCCGGGGAACCCCATCTACCGCCTCGCCCGGGCGCTCGAGCGCCTGGAAGCCCACCGTTTCCCGGTGCAGTCGAACGAGATCACCCGCGCCGCGCTGGCCGCGAGCGGCCGCAGCATGGAGGGACCGCTGGGCGAGGCCCTCCGGCGCTTCGCCGCCGATCCGTCAGACATTGCGGCCGCCGAGCGGCTTTCCTCGGAGCCCACATGGGCGCCCTATCTCCGGACCACCTGCGTGGCCACCCGGATCAGCGGCGGTCACGCCCCCAACGCCCTGCCCCAGCGCGCCGAAGCCACCGTCAACTGCCGCATCTTCCCCGGCGCCTCCTCGGAGGCGGTTCGGCAAACGCTTGTCGAGGTGCTGTCCGATCCGGCGATCAGCGTCACCCGCGATGACGACGGCTCGATCGACAGCCCGCCCTCCCCGCTCCGCCCGGATGTCGTCAGGGCCGTGACTCGGGCGGTGCACGCCGTCCATCCGGGCCTCGAGATCGTGCCGGTCCAGTCTTCCGGCGCAACCGACAGCATGCACTTCCGCGCCGCCGGCGTGCCAAGCTACGGGGTGTCCGGTCTGTTCACGAGGCCGGGCGAGACCTACGCCCACGGCCTCAACGAGCGTGCGCCCCTGGCCGCCATTCCCGGCGCCCTGGCCCACTGGGACTCCCTGATCCGGGATCTGGGCCGCTAGTCTCTGGTCGAAGGGACCCTTCGGTCCTATCGTCCCCCGCAGGCGACGGCCTTGCGGAACAGCCCCTTCGCGAACCGTCCTTCAGCAAAGGAGACCGCATGAGTCCGCCTTCCGGCCGCAACGACCTGGGCCTGACCGCCAGCGAGTCCCGTCCCCACTGGCCTGAGCCGGCCAGGGCCCCGCCCGGCGCGCCCAATGTGGTCTGCATCGTCTTCGATGACCTCGGTTTCGCCGATCTGGGTTGCTATGGCTCCGAGATCGCCACGCCGAACATCGACGCCCTGGCGGCCCAAGGCCTTCGCTACACCAACTTCCATACGGCGGCTCTGTGCTCGCCCACCCGCGCCTCCCTCCTGACGGGTCGAAACCATCACTCCGTGGGCATGGGCGGGCTGGCCGACTGGGATCTCGGGTTCCCGGGCATGCGGGGGCGCATCGCCCGCAGCGCCGGCACCCTGGCCGAGATGCTGCGGCCCGCCGGCTACAACACCTTCGCGACCGGCAAGTGGCACCTGACGCCCACCTTCGAGACCTCGCAGGCCGGTCCCTTCGACCAGTGGCCCCTGCAGCGGGGCTTCGATCGCTATTATGGATTCCTCGAGGGCGAGACCAGCCAGTGGCACCCCGAACTGGTGCTCGACAACCACCACATCGAGGCGCCCGACCGGGAGGGCTATCACCTCTCGGAAGACATCGTCGACCAGTCCATCGGCTTCATCCGCGCCCAGCGCACCATCACGCCCGAGAAGCCCTTCTTTCTCTACATGTGCCTCGGCGCCCAGCATGCTCCGCACCACGCGCCCAAGGCCTTCATCGACCGCTATGAGTCGGTCTTCGAGAAGGGCTGGGACGCGACCCGGGCCGACCGCCTCGCCCGTCAGAAGGCCCTCGGCATCGTCCCCGCCGACACCGTCCTGCCCGAGCGCAATCCGGGGGTGAAGCCCTGGAACGCCCTGAGCGACGACGAACGGCGGCTGGCCATCCGCCTCCAGGCGGCCTTCGCCGGCATGCTCGAGCACGCCGACCTGCAGGTGGGCCGACTGGTCGACTGGCTGCGCGGCCAGGGCTGCCTTGAGAACACCGTGATCCTCCTCATCTCGGACAATGGCGCCAGCCAGGAGGGCTCGCCCTTCGGCACGGTGAACGCCCTGCGCTACTTCAACGGCGTCCGCGACACCCTGGCCGAGAACCTGGAGCACATCGACGCGATCGGCGAGGCCCACCTGAACAACAACTACCCCCTGGGCTGGGCCATGGCCGGCAACACCCCGCTCAAGCGCTACAAGCAGAACACCCATGGCGGGGGCGTCCGGGACCCGCTCATCGTGCACTGGCCGGCCGGAATCCCGCAGGGCGGGGGCGTGCGACACCAGTTCCACCATGTCTGCGACATCGCCCCCACCGTGCTGGAGGTCATCGGCGTCGCGCCGCCGGCTGAGATCAACGGCGTCATCCAGCAGCCCATCGAAGGCACGAGCATCGCCTATTCCTTCGGTGATCCGGACCAGCCGACGCAAAAGCGCACCCAGTGTTTCGAGATGCTGGGGCACCGGGGCATCTGGCATGAGGGCTGGAAGGCGGTGACCTGGCACAAGCCCGGGACCGCCTTCGACGCCGACCAGTGGGAGCTCTACCACCTGGACCGGGACTTCAACGAAATGCACGACCTGGCCGGTCAGGAGCCAGCGCGACTCCAGGCCATGATTGCGCGCTGGTTCTCCGAAGCCGGGGCCTGCAACGTCCTGCCGCTGGACGACACCCTCAATCGCTTCGTCAGCTCGAACCCGCACAGCGTGGCGTCACGCCGCCACTGGGTCCTGCAGCCTGGCGGCGGCCGGATTCCGCAGGCCGCCGCGCCGGACATCCGCAACCGGTCCTACCCGATCGACGCCCATGTCGAGATCCCGGAGGGCGGCGCCGAGGGCTTATTGATCGCCCAGGGCGACTGGTGCGGCGGCTACGCCCTCTACCTG
>JBJTEN010000183.1:0-7220 GCA_046092925.1 Phenylobacterium sp.
GATCTTGCCGCGACCGACGTCGATCGTGTCGCCGTCGACCTTCACCTCGCCGGCGAAGCGGCCGTGGACGCTGTCATAGCGGAACAGGTGGGCGTTGGTCTCGACAGGCCCCAGGTCGTTGATCGCGACGACCTCGATGTCGGTCCGGCCATGCTCGACCAGGGAGCGCAGGATATTGCGGCCGATCCGGCCGAATCCGTTGATGGCGACACGCACAGTCATGAATCGGTCTCCGAACCTTTATCCTGATCGTTTCGCGGCGGTTTTGTAGGTCCAGCGCGGGGAAGTCAACCCTGACGATCACGGTTTCGGGAGCGACAGGCTCCCTCCCGCCGAATCCAGCGGACAGCCCCCGACGACCCGCACCTTCCCGGCGGCCTCCACAGCCCGGGTGCGGGCGGTCTCGATATCGTCGGCGCGGGCCAGGGCGACCCCCATCCGGCGGCGCTCGAAGGCCTCGGGCTTGCCGAAAAGGCGCAGGTCCGCCCCCGGGACGGACAGGGCCTCTGCCACCCCTTCGAAGGCCACGCCGCGGGCCTCCATCCCGCCGTAGATCACGGCGCTGGCGCCCGTCTCGCGCAGGCCCGCATCCACCGGCAGGCCGAGGATGGCCCGGGCGTGCAAGGCGAACTCGCTCTGCACCTGGGTGGCCAGGGTCACCAGGCCCGTGTCGTGCGGCCGCGGGCTGACCTCGGAGAACCAGACCTCGTCGCCCTTCACGAAGAGCTCCACGCCAAAGACCCCCACCCCCCCCAGGTCGTCGGTCACCGCCCCGGCGATCTCCCGCGCCCGGGCGAGGGCGGCGACGGACATGGGCTGGGGCTGCCAGCTCTCCACATAGTCGCCCTTCACCTGGCGGTGGCCGATGGGGGCGCAGAAGTCCGTGCGGACCGCCCCGTCGGCGCCGAGGCTGCGGACGGTGAGCTGGGTGATCTCGAAGTCGAAGTCGACCCGGCCTTCGACGATGACCCGGGGCTGCTCGACCCGGCCGCCTTCCAGGGCGTAGCGCCAGGCGGCGGCGATCCCCTCCGGTCCCTCGACGAAGGACTGGCCCTTGCCGGAGGAGCTCATCACCGGCTTCACGAAGCAGGGAAAGCCCGTGACCTTCGCCGCAGCCTCCGCCAGCTCGGCCTCGGAGGAGGCGAAGGCGTAGGAGGAGGTGGGCAGGCCGAGGGTCTCGGCGGCGAGGCGGCGGATGCCCTCGCGGTTCATGGTCAGGCGCGCCGCGCGGGCGGTGGGGATGACGGTCGCGAGGCCCTCGGACTCGATGCGCACCAGCTCGTCGGTGGCGATGGCCTCGATCTCGGGGACGATCAGGTCCGGGCGCTCGGCTTCCACCAGGGCGCGCAGGGCGGCCGCGTCGGTCATGGCGAGGACATGGCTGCGGTGGGCGACCTGCATGGCCGGGGCGTCGGCATAGCGGTCGGCGGCGATGACCTCGCAGCCCAGGCGCTGCAGCTCGATGACCACCTCCTTGCCCAGCTCGCCGGAGCCCAGCAGCAGGACGCGGACGGCGGAGGCGGACAGGGGTGTCCCGAGCCGGCGGGCGGCGGCCATGGCTCAGCCCAGCTTCTGGCGGACGGCGTCGGCCACCGCCTGGGGCGTGATGGCGAAGGCCTCGTAGAGCTTCTCGGCCGGGGCGGAGGCGCCGAAGCCCTTCATGCCCACGAAGACGCCGTCGGCGCCGATGAAGCGGTCCCAGCCCATGCGCACGCCGGCCTCGACCGCGGCCTTCACCTCGGTCTCGCCGATGACCGCGGCCTTGTAGCGGTCGGTCTGGGCCTCGAAGAGCTCCCAGCAGGGGGTGGAGACCACCCGGGTCCCGACGCCCTCGGCCTCGAGCAGGTCGCGGGCGGCGAGGGCCACGGCGACCTCGGTGCCGGAGGCGAACAGGGTCACCCGGGCCGGAGAACCTGCGGCGGCCAGCTGGTAGGCGCCGTGGGCCGACAGGTTCTCGCCGGAGGCGGCGGTGCGCACGGCGGCGGTCTTCTGCCGGGACAGGGCCATGACCGAGGGGGTGGTCTTCGCCGAGACGGCCAGCTTCCAGCACTCGGCGGTCTCCACGGCGTCGGCCGGGCGGAAGACGAGGAGGTTGGGCATGGCCCGCAGGGAGGCGACGTGCTCCACCGGCTGGTGGGTGGGGCCGTCCTCGCCGACGCCGATGGAGTCGTGCGTCATCACGTGGACGACCCGGGCCCCCATAAGGGCGCCCAGGCGGATGGCGGGCCGGGAATAGTCCGAGAAGACCAGGAAGGTGCCCGAGAAGGGGATCACGCCGCCGTGCAGGGCCATGCCGTTCATGGCCGCCGCCATGCCGTGCTCGCGCACGCCCCAGTGGACGTAGCGGCCCGAATAGTCAGGGACGTCGAAGGCCGGCGTGCCCTGGACGAAGGTGTTGTTCGAGCCGGTCAGGTCGGCCGAGCCGCCGATCATCTCCGGGATGGCCGGGAAGAGGTGGTCGAGGGCCGAGCCGGAGTGCTGGCGGGTGGCCGCCGCGGGCTTGGCGTCCGCCGCCGCGGCGATGTGGGCGTCGAGGGCCTCGAAGGCCCCGGCCGGGAGTTCGCCCGCCATGGCGCGCTGGAAGTCGGCGGCCTTCGCCGAAGCTGCAAGGCGGGCCTGCCAGGCCTTGCGCGTGCGACCGCCCCGTCGGCCCGCCCGCCTCCAGGCCTCGACGAGGTCGTCGGGCAGCTCGAAGGGGGGCAGGTCCCAGCCCATGGCCTTGCGGGACTCGGCGATCTCGGGGTCGAACAGGGTGTAGCCGTGGCTGTGAGGGTCGCCTTCCTTGGGGCCTGCGCCCTTCGAGATCTTGGTGCGGCAGGCGATCAGGGTCGGCCGGTCCTGCTTGGTCGCCCAGCGCAGGGCGGCGGCGATCTTGCTATGGTCGTGTCCGTCCACCGCCTTGACCGCCCAGCCATAGGCCTTGAAGCGCGCCAGCTGATCGCCGGTCTCGGCGAGGGTCGCCACCCCGTCGATGGTGGTGTTGTTGTCGTCGAACAGGACGGTCAGCCGGTTCAGGCGGAACCGGCCCGCTATGGAGGCGGCCTCATGGCTGACCCCCTCCATCAGGCAGCCGTCGCCGGCAATGACCCAGGTGCGGTGATCTACCAGGTCCTCGCCGAAGCGGGCCGCGAGGTGGCGCTCGGCCATTGCCATGCCGACGGCGGTGGCGATGCCCTGGCCGAGGGGGCCGGTGGTGGTCTCCACCCCCGGGGTGTGGCCGTACTCCGGATGCCCGGGCGTGTTGGAGCCCCACTGACGGAAGTTGCGGATCTGGTCCATGGTCACGGCCTTGAAGCCGCTCAGGTGCAGGAGCGCATAGATCAGCATGGAGCCGTGGCCGGCGGACAGGACGAAGCGGTCGCGATCCGCCCAGTCGGGGCGAGACGCGTCGTACTTCAGGAACTTCGTCCAGAGGACGGTGGCCACGTCGGCCATGCCCATCGGCATGCCCTGGTGGCCCGATTTCGCCTTGTGCACCGCATCCATCGAGAGAACGCGGATGGCGTCGGCCATTTTCACGGGCGAGACAGGCATGGCGGGAATCCGGTTGTCGGCGGCGGGGGTTTCGGCCTCGCACAGGGGACCGGAAGGGTCAAGAAAGGTAAGTGTTCCGGCGGCGCGGCGGATGGCGCTATAGAAGGACGGCAACCTCCGGAGTCCCGCATGACCCAGGACGAATCCGCCCTTGACCAGGCCGCCCGGCGGCTGGACCGCGCCCTGTCCCTGCTCGAACAGGAGCTGGCTGGGCGCCGGGCCGGCGGAGAGGGCGAGCTGTTTGATCCGGCGCGCAACAGTCTCGCCGCGGAGCTTGAGCAGAGCCGCCAGCGCGAACGCGAACTCAGGGCCGCCGGCGCCGAGGCCTCCCGCGCCCTCGGCCAGGCCATCGCCGAGATCGAGGCGGTCCTGGGCGGCGGACGGGGAGGCTGATCCATGGCCCAGGTGACCCTCAGCGTGAACGGCCGGCCCTATGTAGTCGGCTGCGAGGATGGCCAGGAGGCCCACCTCACCGAGCTCGCCCGCCTGTTCGACGAACAGGTCCGCCAGGTCTCCCAGGAGGTCGGCCAGCTGGGCGAAACCCGGCTCTTCCTGATGGCCGCCCTGCTGCTGGCGGACGAGCTGTCGGACCTCCGCGGCCGGGTCGGCGGCCTGCAGGCCGACAACGCCCGGCTCCAGGCCGAGGCCAGCTCGGTGGAGGGCCGCGCCGCCGCCGCCCTGGAAGCCGCCGCCCGCCGGATCGAGAAGCTGGCCGGCGCCTGACGCCGACGCCTTGCCGCGGGTCCCCCCGAGGCCTAGATTGAAAGACGGCGGGTCTTGCTGCGGCTCGCGTCGAAGGCGACTTATCCCAGCGACCTTAATTCTCTTGAAGGGAGCTGTCCCTGGTCGGGTCCGTGGACCCGGGCACACGGCGCCCACCTGGTTATCCAGGTCGAGGGGGTTGAACTGTCCTTCACGGTTCCCGCGGCGCCGCCACCTCTTTTCCCGGACCTTCCTTGCCATCCCCTGATCCCGACCGGATGTCCCGAGACGACCTGCGACGGCGCATGAGGCGACGCCGGCGGGCTCTTGCGGCGGCGGCGGCCGAGGCGGGCGCGGAGGCGGCCCGGCGCCTGCCGGACGACGCCCTGCCTCCCATCCTGGTCTTCGCCGCCTACGTGCCGGCGGGCGCCGAGATGGATCCGGGTCCCCTGGCCCGGCGCCTGCTCGCTCTGGGAGCGGCGCAGGTGCTGCCGCGGGTCACTGAGGACGGACCGATGCGCTTCCTCGAGGCGGCGCCCGGCTGCGCCCTGGAACCCGACGCCGCAGGGCAGCCGGCCCCGGCTTCCGGCGCGCCCGAGCGGCGGCCCAACCTGGTGATCGCCCCGCTCCTGGCCTTCGATCGGCTCGGCGGCCGCCTGGGGCAGGGGGGCGGGCACTACGATCGCGCCCTCGCCGCCCTGCGCAGGGATGGCCCGGTCTTTGTTCTAGGCCTTGCCTTCGCAGGCCAGGAGGTGGACAGGCTGGACCTGCAGCCCCACGATCAGAAACTTGACGCGGTCCTCACCGAGGCCGGATACCGCCGCCTCCCGGAGGCCTGAAGGAACAGCATGCGTTTCGCCTTTTTCGGAGACGTGGTCGGCAAGTCGGGCCGGGATGGCCTGGCCGACCACCTGCCCGGCCTCCGCCGTCGCCTCGACCTCGAATTCGTGATCGTCAACGCCGAGAACGCCGCGGCGGGCTTCGGCATTACCGAACGCACCGCCCGGGACCTGTTCGACGCCGGCGCCGACTGCCTGACCCTTGGCAACCACGCCTGGGACCAGAAGGAGGCCCTGACCTACATCGTCCGGGAGCCCCGGCTGATCCGCCCCCTGAACTATCCGGTGCTGGCCGATGCGCCGGGCCTGGGCGCCAATCTCTTCGAAACCCGCGGCGGGCGCCGCATCCTGGTGATCAACCTGCTGGGCCGGGTCCACATGGACAGCCTCGACGATCCCTTCGCCGCCGTGGATCGCGAGCTGGAGAAGGCGCCCCTGGGAATGGTGGCCGACGCCGTCGTGGTCGACATGCACGCCGAGGTCACCTCCGAGAAGATGGCCATGGGCCATTTCTGCGACGGGCGCGCCAGCCTGGTGGTGGGCACCCACACCCACGTGCCCACCGCCGACGCCCAGATCCTGCCCGGCGGCACCGCCTATCAGACCGACGCCGGCGCCTGCGCCGACTATGACAGCGTCATCGGGAACATGAAGGATGAGCCGCTCCGCCGGTTCACCACCCGCATCTCCGGCGGTCGGTTCAGGCCGGCGGAGGGCCCGGCGACGGTCTGCGGGGTCTTTGTCGAAACCGACGACGCCTCGGGCCTGGCCCGACGGATCGCGCCGATCCGGATTGGCGGCCGGCTGACCGAGACCATCCCGGACCTCAACCCGGCCGTCGCCTGAAGAACCACCCCGCTCCGGGCGGCGGGGGCTGTCGGGCCTTGAGCCGGGCCTCGAGCTTCGGAAGGGTGAGGCCTGCCCCGGGCTTTGTCTCCAGAAGGGCGAAACGTCGGGCCGCCGCCAGGCTCTGCTCTTCCGCCGTCACCCGGCCGTCAAAGTTCCGGTCCGCGCCGCGGACAGGCTGGGGCTCATCCAGCAGGCCAAAGGAGGAGGCGCCATCCAGGCCCCGGGCCCTTGGCGCCGGAGCGGAAGCCCCATTCCGATCAGGGCGGAAGGCCGCCGATTGGGGCAGGATTTCAGGCGCCACCTGGTTCTCGTAGGTCGTATTCTCGAATCCGTCGATGCGGCCGTCCCGATCGGCGTCCAGCTGGGCGTGGAACCGGAGCCCGTCGGCGGTGAATTCCTTGACGGTCAGGATTCCGTTCCGGTCCGCGTCGGCGGCGGAGAACCAGTCGGCGAGACCCGTCGCGGACCGGAAGGGTTCGCCAAACGGACTGATGAAGAGACCATCCCCTGACATGGGCGGGGCGGCCTGAAGCGGCCCGGTTGTCGCCAGCAGCAGACCGGCGCAGCCGAGGCTGGCGAGGCGGCCGGGCGGGAAGAAACGATTCATCATGCAGACTCCGCAGAGGGCGCCAGCACAGACCGGCCAGTCTTCGGCGTCAATCGGGCGAGGTGCGGATTCCGCCGGCTGGGGCGACGGGGCTTGTCATTCGACCCCGGGGTCCCTCATCCTTCTCGGGTCGCCTCGCGTTCGTGCGCCGGGGCGCGGCAAAGGAGGCACGTGATGCTGCACTTTCTGGTTCGCGCCGCCTTCGCCGCCTTTGGTCTCGCCATCGCCGCACGGCTGGTGGACGGGATCACCTATGACGCGCCCCTGACGCTTATACTGGCGGCCCTGCTCCTGGGCGTGGTGAACGCCCTCCTTCGACCCTTGCTGATCCTTCTGACCCTTCCTCTGACTGTCCTCAGCTTCGGGCTCTTCCTCCTGGTCATCAACGCAGGGATGATCCTCCTGGTTTCGCGCCTCCTTCCGGGCTTCGAGGTGCAGGGCTTCACGCCGGCCTTCCTGGCGGCGCTGATCACCGGGATCACCAGCTGGGCGGCGCACATGCTGCTCGGCGACCTCAGGCGGCTCACCTCCCGGAACGGCTGAAACCCCGGCCAAGAAAAAGGGGGCGGAGCCTGCGGCTCCGCCCCCGTTTTGTTTGCCGGGGTTTCAGGCGTTGCGGGAGGTGATCCGCCGAAGGTCGGCGCGCAGCGAGTGCGGCGCCCAGCTGGTGTTGCCGGTGATCAGGGGCG
>JBJTEN010000184.1:0-4169 GCA_046092925.1 Phenylobacterium sp.
CCCCGGGCGGGTGTCAGCGATCCGGAAGATCCTGCGACACAAGGGGCGCGAACCGGCCTGCGATGTCCTCCACGCCCCTCGCATTGGGGTGCATGCCGTCGGGAAGCAGGCGGTCAGGCCGGGCCGCCACGCCGTCCAGGAAGAACGGGTAGAGCCGGGCTCCCGTGATCCGGGCGAGGTCGGCGTAGATCGGATTGAACGCCCGCGCGTAGTCCTCGCCGAGGTTCGGGGCGGCCATCATGGTCACGAGAGCCGCCGGGATTTCCCGCCGATCCAGTTCGGCGAGGATGGCCTCCAGGTTGGTTCGTGTCTCCGCCGGGCTGAGCCCCCTCAGCATGTCATTGGCGCCCAGTCCGACGATGACCAGGTCGGGCTTGCGAGGCAGACCGTCGAGGGTAAACGCCAGACGGGCGAGGCCTGCGGCCGTGGTGTCCCCGGACACGCCGGCGTTGATCACCCGGGCCTGAACTCCCTGTCCGGCAAGGGCCCGCTCCAGGGCCGGCGCGAACCCCTGGGAGGGTTCAAGACCATAACCGGCGAAGAGACTGTCCCCGAAGGCGACGACGAGGGGCCCGTCAGCGGCCGCCTGGGCGGACGGGCTGGCCGGCGTCCGAGACCCCTCCGGCGCTGGCGTGCAGGCAAGAACGAACTGGCAAAGCGCCGCCACCACCACATATAGCCAAGGTCTCGACTGCACTGGACGCCTCCTGACATGACCGCCGCCGAACCAGATACCGACCTGATGATCCGCGCGCGCGGCGTCGTACTGTCGCTTGGAAACACCGACATCCTCAAGGGTGTTGACCTCGACGCCCCCCGTGGCCAGGCCCTGGCGGTGTTAGGTCCGTCCGGATCGGGCAAGTCGTCCCTGATGGCCGTGCTCTCCGGGCTCGAGCGCGCGACCTCCGGCGAAGTCAGGATTGATGGACAGGATTTCGGACCGCTTGACGAGGATTCCCTGGCCCGCGCCAGACGGGGTCGCATCGGCATCATCCTGCAGGCCTTTCACCTGCTGCCCACCATGACAGCCCTTGAGAATGTCGCGACGCCGCTGGAGCTCTGTGGATCGTCGGATGCGCGGGACATCGCCGTGGCCGAACTCACGGCGGTGGGTCTTGCCGACAGGCTGAACCACTACCCCACTCAATTGTCCGGCGGCGAGCAGCAGCGGGTGGCGATCGCCCGGGCCATGGCGCCAGGTCCCGGGCTCATCTTTGCCGACGAACCCACAGGCAATCTCGATGGTGCGACGTCGCGCCGCGTGGCCGACCTTCTCTTCGAGCGTCGTGCGGCGGCCGGAGCCACCCTGGTGATGATCACCCATGACCCGAACCTCGCCGCGCGCTGCGACCGGATCGTAGAGATGGCGGACGGGCGAATCGTGTCCGACCGCCTGTCATGACGCCCGTTCCCCTTCCAGTCCTCTGGCGGATCGCTCGCCGGGATCTTTCGGCCAGCTTCCGCGGACTGCGCCTGCTCTTTCTTTGCCTTTTCCTGGGGGTCGCCGCCCTCGCCGCAATCGGCAGTCTGACCGCGGCGATCACCGGCGAGCTGACGCGGCGTGGACGGGAACTGCTTGGCGGGGATATCGAGATCGCCCTGACCCAGAGGTACGCCACAGAGGCGGAACGGGGGGTGATCCGGAACCTCGGTGAGGTCAGCGAGACCGTCCGCCTCAGGGCCATGGCCCAGAGCGAGGGCGGGCCGCCCATGCTGGTCGAGCTCAAGGGCGTAGACACGCCCTATCCCCTCTATGGTCGCCTGACCGTCGCCACAGCCGATGGCGCGCGCGCTTCGCCCGGGCCAGGTCCTGGAGAAGTGCTGGTCGAGCGGGGGCTGGCGGAAAGGCTCACCCTGACCCCCGGCGATGTCCTCAAGTTCGGTCGCGCGCAGTTCCGGGTCGCCGGCGTACTGGACGCCGAACCGGACCGCGTGGGAGAGGGCTTCAGCCTGGGTCCCGCGGCCCTCGTGCGCCTGGAGGACCTTCCGGCGACGGGCCTGATACAGCCGGGAAGCCTGTTTCAGTCCAAGTACCGCGTGAAACTGAACGGGGCCTCGGCGCGAACGCCCGACAAGCTGGCCGAAACCCTCAGGCAGGAGTTCGGCGAGACCGGCTGGCAGGTGCGCGACCATAGCCGCGCGGCGCCGGGGGCCAGCCGCTTCTTTGAACGGATGGGACAGTTTCTTGGCCTGATCGGTCTCGCCGCCCTCGTCATCGCCGGGATTGGCGTCAGCAACGGCGTGGCCGGATATCTGGCGGCCCGCCGCGGCTCCATCGCCACCCTCAAGGTCCTGGGCGCCTCGGGACGCGACATCACCCTGATCTACCTCCTCCAGGTGGGAACCGTGGCGGTGGCCGCGGTTCTGGCGGGCCTCGCGGCGGGGGCGGCAGCGCCCTCGACCATCCTCACGCTCATCGGTGACCGCCTGCCCGTCCGGCCCGAGTTCTCCCTGCATCCCATGCCCCTGGGCCTCGCGGCTGTACAGGGTCTGCTGATCGCCTTCATCTTCACCTGGCTGCCCCTCGCCCGGGCTGGAACGACGCCTCCGGCCGCGATCTGGAGGGCTTCGCTCGAAGGGCCGGGTCGTCCGGCCCTCCGCGACGCGATGATCGTTGCAGCGGCGGTCGGCCTGTCCTTTGGTCTCGCTGTCCTGACCGCCGAGGAGCCGCTGTATTCCGCCGGGATTCTCGCCGCGGCGGCTGGGGGACTGGTGTTCCTGCTGGGTGTCGGGGCCGGCGTGAAGTGGCTGGCCGGAAGGGCGCCGAGACCCGCCTCTCCCCTCCTCAGGCTGGCCGTGTCCAATCTCCACAGGCCGGGTTCCCAGACCCCGGCCCTGGTGATCGCCATGGGCCTGTCCCTGACCCTCTTCGTCCTGATCGCCGCCATCCAGACCAGCCTCGACGCCGAGATCGCCCGCTCCGTCCCGGCCCGGGCTCCCGCCCAGTTCGTGCTGGATGTCCCGTCTGCGGGCGCCGAGACCTTCCGCAAGGCGGTCACCGCCGCCGCGCCGGAGGCGGAGATCGATCTGGTCCCCGCGCTTCGCGGCATGATCATCGCCTACGGGGACCAGAAGGTGCGAGATCTCAAGGTCATCCCGAGAGAAGCCTGGGTCCTGCGAGGGGAACGTGGCGTCACTTACGCCGCGGACCTTCCTGAAGGCAGCCGGATCACCGCAGGGGAGTGGTGGCCCCGGGATTATGCAGGCCCACCCCTGGTCTCC
Source organism: Phenylobacterium sp. (assembly GCA_046092925.1). Taxonomy (GTDB): domain Bacteria; phylum Pseudomonadota; class Alphaproteobacteria; order Caulobacterales; family Caulobacteraceae; genus Phenylobacterium. Next base: position 3,223 of record JBJTEN010000184.1, read on the forward strand.
CTGGACGATGAGGTCGCCGAGGCGCTGGGCCTCGGGGTCGGCGACACCCTGACCGTCAGCGTGCTTGGGCGGGAGATACCGGCCCGCATCGCCTCCCTGCGCCGGATCGAGTGGGAGACCATGGGCTTCAACTACCTGATGGTCTTCCCACCCAGCACCCTGGCGGACGCCCCGCACACCCTGGCCGGCGCCGTCAGCCTTCCGCCAGAGCGGGAGACCGCCGCTGCACGGGCGATACTGACAGCCTTCCCCGGCGTGTCGGTCATCTCCGTCCGCGAGATTCTCGGCCAGGCGAGGACCCTGCTGGACCAGATGGCGCTGGCGATCCTCGCCGCCGCCTCCGTGACCCTGCTCGCCGGCATGGCGGTCCTGACCGGAGCGGTCGCCGCAGCCCGCCAGTCGCGAACCTACGATGCCGTGGTGCTCAAGACCCTCGGGGCCACAAGAGGACAATTGCTGGGAGTCCAGGCCCTCGAGTACGGCCTTCTGGGTCTCCTCCTGGGCGGGGTCGCCCTTGTCCTCGGGCTTGGCGGCGCCTGGTGGATCATCGTCCAGATCTTCGAATTCACCTGGGCGCCGGACTGGGGCCGGGTGCTCGCCACACTCGGCGCCGGCCTCGGCGTAACGCTGGTGCTCAGCCTTGCGGGGGCCCTGCCCATCCTGTCCGCGCGGCCGGCGAGCGCACTCAGATCTGTCTGAGCCCGAACGTCAAAGGGAGACGCATCGCGGCGGCTGGCTTCCGCCGTGAAGACCTGACGGCCGGACTGGCGGACGATGCGAACCGGGGCGGCGAAGGGCTGAGGCCGACTAGAGCGGGATGTGTTTTAGCGGAATCTGGATTCTCAAATCGGGTCTGATGTGATTCACCCTTGCTGCTGGAGGAGGTCAGCAAGGATGGCGGCTCCGTATTCCATGGATCTTCGCGAACGGGCTTTGGCGCGCAAGGC
>JBJTEN010000185.1:0-3461 GCA_046092925.1 Phenylobacterium sp.
CGCCGGCAAGGCGGCGGGCGGGCTCAAGACCATCGAGCACTATGTGGCCCGGGGCGTACCCCCATCGACCGCAGCCTATTTCGTCCAACCCTATACGGGGATGGGCCATCACTACCTGCCGAGGCGGACCCGCCTGCCGGAGCTTCTCGGCGGCGGCCCAATCCCTCAGGCGATCAGCGACAGCCCCTTCTTTCTCCTGAAGCCCGAGGGCATCCAGATGGGGGACATGTACGAGCTGCATTACCGGGTTGATCCCCACTTCAATGGCGGCAGGGTTCCGCAGCGCTTCGGCAATGTCAGGGGCTGGAGTGGAAAGGCCTTGGGCTGGGAGAAGGAGGATGCGCTCGGGCGCATCTGGTACGGTGCGCCGGACCCCCTGAAGATGACGGCCGGGGGAACCCTGGGGACCGGTGTCGTCGGCCTGGGCGCCTGGGTGGATGACCACGATGGAGAGGAGAAGCGCCGATGAAGATCAGGCCTTGGGCGGAATTCGAGTCCTCACTCCCGGACGACCAGATCGACAGCGAGGATGAGATGGACATCCTGCAGTTCGCGGGAAAGGGCGTTTCGGAAGCCCTCGCCGAAATCCTCAAGGGACTGGGTTGCGAGGTCCTCGAGCTGATCTACCTCCATGAACGCGGATGGGAGGTGCTTTTCAAGGGAGGAGCCAAGGGGAAGACCCTTTTCTTCATCCGCGTGACCCTGATCGACAAGTACCTGATCGGCCTTCACCAAGCGGGCTGGATCCGGACCACCTTCGCGCCCCGGCATCCAGACCTGCTCATGATGCTGACGCGAGTTGCCGACGCAGTGGGGGCGGACGACCGGTTCATCGACGTGCGGTGGTTCGCTCCAGAGGAGATCCACAGCGGGATCCCCGGCGCCCATCGCCCCATCGAGACCTGAGCCCGTGGCGCCCGGGCCTCGACAGAGGTTGACCTGACCCGGGGTTACCGGAGCAGTCTAGGCCGATGATCCAGTCCCTCGACCGTATCGCCATCATCGGGGCCGGCCTCTCGGGCCTGGCCTGCGCCCGCAGCCTGCACCGCGAAGGACGCAAGGTCCAACTCTTCGACAAGGCCCGGGGGCCCGGCGGGCGGATGTCGACCCGGCGGGTGGAGACGCCGCTCGGAACCATCGGCTTTGACCACGGCGCCCAGTACTTCACCGCCCGGGGTGAAAGCTTCCGCGCCGAGGTCGGGCGGTGGGCTGACGAAGGCCTGGCGGCCCCCTGGCCGGCGGCCGGACCCGAGGCCTGGGTCGGCGTCCCGGGCATGAACGCCCCGGTCCGGGCCCTCGCCGGGGCGCTGGAGGTCGCCTGGAACCAGCAGGTGGAGGCCCTCGTCCGCGACGGGGAGGCCTGGCGCCTTCAGGTCGCCGGCGCGGTGTCGGATGCCTTCGATGCGGTCGTTCTGGCGCTCCCGGCCGAGCAGGCCGCAGCCCTGCTTGCGGGGCATGACGCCGACCTTGCCGCGCGCGCCGCCGCCTCCCGCACCGATCCCTGCTGGACGGTGATGGCCGCCTTTTCCCAACGACTGCCGATTCCCTCCGACACTTTCGAGGAACGGACGGTCCTGGGGTGGGCGGCGCGCAACAGCGCCAAGCCCGGGCGCCAGGAGGTGGAGGCCTGGGTGTTGCAGGCCACCCCCGCCTGGTCGAGGGAGCACCTCGAAGACGCTCCGGACACGGTCATCCAGGCCCTGCTCGCAGCACTGGCGGACGGCGCCGGAACGGCCCTGCCCCCTCCTGTCATCGTCCACGCCCACCGCTGGAGATACGCCCGTTCCGCCGGCGGATCCGACACGGCCTTATGGTCGGAGAAGACACGCCTGGGCTGCTGCGGCGACTGGCTGGCCGGTCCCCGGGTCGAGTGCGCCTGGGACTCCGGCGAGGCTCTCGCCTGCAGGATTCTGGACCACCCTGGGGCATGACAGACAGGGGGCGTGCGGGTTAGGGTTCGCTCAGAGACGCCCCAGACGAAGCGGGCGCCCGGAGGAAGCCTGATGAACGCCCCTGCCCTGACCAAGCACGTCCCCATCCAGGAGACCCGGCGTACGCGCTACGGATCCTTTGAGGTGACCCCGATCTCGCCGCATATCGGGGGCGAGATCCGCGGGCTGGACCTGTCCCTTCCCCTGACCCCGGAAGTCCTTTCGGATATCCGGCAGGCCTGGGCGGACTGGCTGGTGCTCGTCTTCCGCGACCAGAGGCTGGACCGCGAGGCGCACAAGGCCTTCAGTCGCCACTTCGGTCGCCTGCACGTCCATCCCATGCACCATGGCCGGCCTGACCAGGACCCCGAGATCCTCACCGTGAAGACCACCGCCCAGTCGCCCTATACCGCGGGCGAGGCCTGGCACACGGACGTCAGCTGCGATCCCGTCCCGCCCCTGGCCTCCCTGCTCTACATCACCGAGACCCCGGAATGCGGCGGCGGCGACACCCTGTTCGCCAACATGTACATGGCCTTCGAGATGCTCTCGCCGGCCATGCAGGGGTTCCTTGAGGGGCTGTGGGCCGTGCATGACGGCACCCTGCCCTATGTCGGCAACTACAAGTCGGCCCCGCCTGAGGGCGGCTATCCGCGCACTCGCCATCCCGTGGTCACCCTGCATCCCGACACCGGGCGGAAGGTCCTGAACGTCAATTCCGGCTTTACGACCCACATCGAGGGGTTGCACCGCTGGGAAAGCCGGGCCCTGCTGGACATGTGCTTCAGCCTGCTGCAGCGCGAGCCGAAGCTGCACTGCCGGGTGCGCTGGGAGCCCAACACGCTGACCCTGTGGGACAACCGCTGCACCCAGCACCACTCGGTCTGGGACTATTATCCCTACTCGCGCTACGGCGAGCGCGTCTCGGTGCTGGGCGAGACCGCACCCGGTCCGGCGGTCCCGGCCGCCTAGGCGCCCTCCCGTCTGCAAAAGGGGCGCCCGAACCCGAGCGCCCCGCGCGATGCCTCAGAGGTTCCGGATCCCGGCCTTCGTCAGGAAACCGGCGAATGTCCGGGCGTCCGGCCTCAGGCGACGGAGATCTTCGGCGCCAAAGGCGAACCCGACCTCGTTGTGCCATTTCAACTGCGCGGCGAACTCCGGCGCCAGGCGCCGGAAAAGGGTTGCGGGTAGAGGCCAGGACTTCGGTCGACGCCCCGTCACCTCCCGGTAGACGCGCTTCATCTGGCTGACGGTCAGCACATCCCCGGCCAGGTTGACCTTCCGCCCCCGCCAGGCGTCGGGGTTTCCGAGCGCCTCCGCGGCGACCCACCCCAGGTCGTCCAGGGCGAGCATCTGGAAGGGGGTGGATGGCTTCAGGCTTCCCGAAAGAACGGGAAAGATCAGGCTGGGCTGCATGGCGGGGTTCAGCAGATTGTCCAGGAACCAGACCGTCCCGAGGAAGGTCCAGCCCAGTCCGCTCTTCCGGAGGTCCTGCTCGAGCACAGCCTTGGAGAGGAAGTGGGCGGGTCC
>JBJTEN010000186.1:0-7766 GCA_046092925.1 Phenylobacterium sp.
CGATGACGCCCGGGTCGCCGTGGTCGGCAACCCCTGCAACACCAATGTGATGATCGCCGCCGCCCAGGCCCGCCGCCTGCCGGCCGACCGCTTCACCGCCATGGTCCGCCTGGACGAGAACCGCGCCCGGGCCCAGCTGGCCCAGAAGGCCGGCGTCGCCATCGACGAGGTCACCGACCTCTACATCTACGGCAACCACTCCCCGACCATGTTCGCCGACTTCACCCACGCGAAGATCGGCGGCAAGGACGCCGCCTCGGTGATCGGCGACGAGGCCTGGCTGAAGACCGACTTCCTGCCCGCCGTCGGCAAGCGCGGCGCGGCCATCATCGAGGCCCGAGGCCTGTCCTCCGCCGCCTCGGCGGCCAACGCCCTGGTCGACCACGTCCGCGACCTGGTCACCCCCGGCAAGGTCCACTCGGTGGCGGTCAGCAGCGAGGGACGCTACGGCTTTTCGCCCGGCGTCTGGGCCGGCATGCCGGTGCGCACCACCGCCTCCGGCTACGAGGTCATCGAGTCTTTCGCGATGGACGACTTCGCCAAGTCCAAGATCGCCCTGACCAATGACGAGCTGGTCGGCGAGCGCGAGACCATCAAGGACCTTCTGGCCTGAGCCTCAGATCCAGCCGCGCCGGCGGAGCTCGGCGGCGTAGGTCCGGCTGACCGGCGCCTCGACGCCGTTCTTCAGCGTCAGGGTCGCGCGGCCGTCGGCGCGGCGCGCGTCCGCGATCCCGACCCGCGCCACCCACCAGGAGCGGTGCACCTGCATGCCCTCCTGTCCCCCGAGTTCGGCGACCGCATCCGCCATGCGCAGCAGGATCAGGTCCTGGCCCGCGCTGGTGTGGACGCGCAGATAGTGGTCTTCGGCCTCCACGGCCCAGATCTCGGCCGTCCTCAGGCGCACGGGCAGCCGCGCCAGGAACCGCTCGGGGGGATCGCCCGCCCCGGGCTTTCGCAGTTCGGTCTCGGAGGGTGGGGTGAGCGCAACTGAGAGGAAGGTCATGGCGAAGGTAACCACCAGCGATGTTCCGACATATCTCGGCAGTTCGGCCAGGTTGAGGCTGACGCCGGGAAGAAGGCCCGTGGTCAGCCAGACGATGACGCCGATCGGCAGGAAGCAGAGCAGGCTGCCCAGCGCCGCCCGGATCCATCGGCCGGCGGCCGGCGACAGAAGGCCTGCGAGCCAATAGCTCATGAAGCCGACAAGACCGCACGCCACGGCCAACGGCGTCAGGTAGGCGATGCGGAGGTAGACGGGGTAGCCCGACAGGCCGAAGGCGCCGACGAAGCCCAGGAAGGCGCCGACGATCGCCGAGAGCGCGAGGGTCGCAAGCCCGATGCGTCGTATGTCCCTGGCCGTCCACGCTTCGCCAGCGGCGTCGCCCGGCGGCCTGCGAAATGGCGACGTCATGTGGCGCATCCCCGTTTGTGGCTCGCGTCGGGAGCTTCCAGGATCCCGGTCATCCCGTCTGATCCCCGCGACCGGCGGCCGGAGCCCTCGAATGAACCTCATGTCTCAAATTCGCCCCCCTTCGCGCAAGATGGTCATGGCCGGCGCCCTGACCCTGGGCCCGCTCGCCATCGGCGCGAGCCTGCTTCCAAGCCTTCTCGAGGGTCGCCGGACCGACCACGCCCTCCCAGCCTTCAGGCCCCACGGACCGGACCTGGAGCTTCTGGCCTCCACGTCGCCGGTCATCCTTGTCCACCTCGCCTTCGGCCTCCTCGCCCTCCTGGTCGGCGCAATCCTGATGGCTGGCCGCAAGGGCGCCCGGATGCACCGGGTCCTGGGCTGGGGCTGGGTGGTGGCCGTCGCCGTCGTGGCGGTGAGCTCGCTCTTCATCCAGGTCGTGAACCCGGGACGGTTCTCATTGATCCACATCCTCAGCGGCTACGTCATCATCGCCCTCCCGCTGGCCGTGGCCGCCGCCCGACGCCATGACGTGGAGCGCCATCGCCGCTACATGTCGGGTCTCTTCTACGGCGGCTTCGCGGTGAACCTGATCTTCGTCCTGCTTCCCGGCCGCCTGGTCTGGGAGCTGATCCTGGGATAGGGGCTCGGAAGTCCCGTCCGGGCCCCGCATGACGCCGGGGCAACCCCCCTCTGCGGTTGCCTCATTTCCGGGGGGCGCCTATAAACCGGCCACTCGCCAATCGGGCGAGCCAGCAGAACAACGCTTCTGGGCCTCATGAACATCCACGAACATCAAGCCAAGGCCGTCCTGTCCGAGTTCGGCGTGGCGGTCCCGCGCGGGTTTCCCGCCTTCTCCGTCGAAGACGCCGTCAAGGCCGCCGAACAGCTGGGCGGCCCGGTCTATGTGGTGAAGTCCCAGATCCACGCCGGCGGGCGCGGCAAGGGCCGCTTCGAGGGCCTCGGCCCCGACGCCAAGGGTGGCGTCCGGGTAGTCAAGAGCGCCGAGGATGTGCGGGCCAACGCCCAGGAAATGCTCGGACGGGTGCTGGTGACACACCAGACGGGTCCCAAGGGCAAGCAGGTCAACCGCCTCTACATCGAGGAAGGCGCGGCCATCGCCAAGGAATTCTACCTGTCCCTGCTGGTCGACCGTGAGACCAGCTGGGTTTCGGTGGTGGCCTCCACCGAGGGCGGCATGGACATCGAGACGGTGGCCCACGACACGCCGGAAAAGATCATCACCTTCGGAATCGATCCGGCGACCGGCGTCTGGCCCTTCCATGGGCGCGCCCTGTCCAAGGCCCTGGGCCTCAGCGGCGACCTCGCCAAGCAGGCGGCCAGGCTTCTGGGTCAGCTCTACACGGCCTTCGTCGCCAAGGACATGGCGATGCTCGAGATCAACCCGCTGATCGTGACCTCCGATGACCAGCTGCGGGTCCTGGACGCCAAGGTGTCCTTCGACTCCAACGCCCTCTACCGGCATCCGGACGTGATGGCTCTGCGCGACGAGAGCGAAGAAGACCCCAAGGAAATCGAAGCCTCCAAGTTCGACCTGTCCTACATCGCCCTCGACGGCGAGATCGGCTGCATGGTCAACGGCGCCGGCCTGGCCATGGCGACCATGGACATCATCAAGCTCTACGGCGCCGAGCCCGCCAACTTCCTGGACGTCGGAGGCGGCGCGGACGAAGCCAAGGTGACCGCCGCCTTCAAGATCATCATGGCCGACCCGAACGTGAAGGGCATTCTGGTCAACATCTTCGGCGGGATCGCCCGGTGCGACATCCTCGCCAACGGCGTGGTCAACGCCGTCAAGCAGGTCGGCCTGTCCGTGCCCCTGGTGGTGCGCCTGGAAGGCACGAACGCCGAGCTGGGCAAGAAGATCATCAATGAGAGCGGCCTCAACGTCATTGCGGCCAACGACCTCAGCGATGGCGCCGAGAAGATTGTGAAAGCCGTGCGGGGGCTCGCCTAATGTCCATTCTGATCGGCAAAGAAACCCGGGTCATCTGTCAGGGCGTGACCGGCGCCCAGGGCACCTTCCACACCGAGCAGGCCATCGCCTACGGGACCCGGATGGTCGGCGGCGTGACCCCCGGCAAGGGCGGGACCACCCATGTGGGACTGCCCGTGTTCAATACGGTGGATGAAGCCGTACGGCAGACCGGCGCCGACGCCAGCGTGATCTATGTGCCGCCGCCCTTCGCCGCGGATTCGATCCTCGAGGCGATCGACGCCGAGATTCCGCTGATCATCTGCATCACTGAAGGCATTCCTGTCGCCGACATGGTCAAGGTCAAGCGCGCCCTGTCGGGCTCGAAGTCCCGCCTGATCGGCCCGAACTGCCCCGGCGTGCTGACGCCCGAAGCCTGCAAGATCGGCATCATGCCCGGGAATATCTTCCGCAAGGGCTCGGTGGGTGTTGTTTCCCGTTCCGGTACGCTTACCTACGAGGCGGTGTTCCAGACTAGCCAGGTCGGCCTTGGGCAGACCACGGCGGTCGGCATCGGCGGGGACCCCGTCAAGGGCACGGAGTTCATCGACGTGCTGGACATGTTCCTGAACGACCCCGAGACCGAGTCGATCATCATGATCGGCGAGATCGGGGGTTCGGCTGAAGAAGATGCTGCGGAATTCATAAAGAATTCAGCGATTCGGAAGCCTATGGTCGGGTTCATCGCGGGCCGCACGGCTCCGCCCGGGCGCAGGATGGGTCATGCCGGCGCCATCATCTCGGGCGGAAAGGGCGGCGCGGAGGACAAGATTGCGGCGATGGAGTCCGCGGGCATCCGCGTGGCGCCGTCTCCGGCGAAGCTAGGAGAGACCCTGCTCGAGGTGCTGAAAGGCGCCTGAGGGGCCTGACAATTCAACCTTGAGCGGTCCAGCTCGACTCTCCTCCAGAAGGCGTCGCGGGCCGCCGGCGACAGGCGGGCGACATGGCTGACGATTCCGGACGGATCAACGATCTCCTGGCGGAGACGTCCTTTCTTTACGGCGGCAATGCGAGCTTCATCGAGGATCTCTACGCCCGGTGGCTGAAGTCGCCGGACGCGGTCGAGGCCTCCTGGCGCAGCTTCTTCGCCGCCGTACACGATCAGGCGGGGGCGGCCCGCCCCCCCGGTCCTCCTGCCTGGACGGCCCGGAAGGCGCCGGCGCCTCGGCCAGACTGGCTGTCGGCGATCGACGGGCTCTGGCCCGCCGTCGAAGCAAAGCTCTCGGCGAAGATCGCGGACCGGGGCCCTCCCACAGCTTCCGCCGATGTCCGCGCTGCGACCCTGGACTCGCTCCGGGCGATCATGATGATCCGGGCCTACAGGATGCGGGGTCACCTGCGCGCCAACCTCGATCCCCTGGGGATCGCTGCGCCCGAGGGCGACGCGACGGAGCTTGATCCCGCCTCGTATGGCTTCAGCGAGGCCGACTACGACCGGCCGATCTTCTTGGACCATGTGCTGGGCCTGGAAACCGGGACCCTTCGCGAGATTCTCGCCATCCTGAAGCGGACCTACTGCGCCGATATCGGCGTCCAGTACATGCACATCTCGGACCCGGCGCAGAAGGCCTGGCTGCAGGAACGGATCGAGGGCCGCGACAAGGAGATCGTCTTCACCCGCGAGGGCAAGATCGCCATCCTCAAGAAGCTGATCGAGGCCGAGGGCTTCGAGCGCTTCCTGCACCGGCGTTTCCCGGGAACCAAGCGGTTCGGCCTGGACGGCGGCGAGGCCATGGTCCCGGCCCTGGAGCAGATCATAAAGCGCGGCGGCGCCCTGGGCGTCCGGGACATCGTCGTCGGCATGCCGCACCGCGGCCGGCTCAATGTGCTCGCGGCGGTCATGGGCAAGCCCTACCACGTGATTTTCCACGAGTTCCAGGGCGGCTCGACCCTTCCCTCCGACGTCGAGGGATCCGGCGACGTCAAGTATCACATGGGCGCCTCGTCCGACCGCAGCTTCGACGGCAACAACGTCCACCTTTCGCTGACCGCCAACCCGTCGCACCTCGAGATCGTCAACCCGGTGGTGCTGGGCAAGGCCCGGGCCAAGCAGGCCTTCGTGCTCCGGGAGACCCCCGACGCCGGGCGGAGTCATGTCCTGCCGCTCCTGCTGCATGGCGACGCCGCCTTCGCCGGCCAGGGCGTCGTGCCCGAGTGTTTCGCGATTTCGGGCACCAGGGGATACAGGACCGGAGGCTGCGTCCACTTCATCGTGAACAACCAGATCGGTTTCACGACGGCGCCCAAGTACAGCCGTTCCTCGCCCTATCCTTCGGATGTGGCGCTGATGGTTGAAGCGCCGATCTTCCACGTCAATGGCGATGACCCCGAGGCGACCGTCTACGCGGCGAAGGTGGCCACCGAATTCCGCCAGAAGTTCGGCAAGGACGTCGTGATCGACATGTTCTGCTACCGGCGGTTTGGTCACAATGAGGGCGATGACCCGACCATGACCTCGCCGCTGATGTACGCGAAGATCAAGGATCACCCGAGCACCCGCGAGATCTATACCCGGCAACTTGTCGGCGAAGGTGTGGTCACCGAGGAAGAAGTCTCCCGCTGGATGGCCGAGTTCGAGGCCTTCCTCGACAGCGAGATGGAGGCCGGGAAGTCCTACAAGGCCGACAAGGCGGACTGGCTGGACGGCAAGTGGGCGGGTCTGGCCCTGCCCGAGGGCGAGGACCGGCGCGGGAACACTTCGGTGCCCTTGTCCCGCCTCAAGGCGATCGGAGAACGCATCACCGCCGTCCCCGAAGGGATCGACGTTCACAAGAACGTCCGTCGGGTGATCGAGGCCAGGAAGTCTGCGATCGAGTCCGGCGAGGGGATCGACTGGGCCACCGGGGAACATCTCGCCTTCGGAAGCCTCCTGCAGGAGGGCTTCCCGGTTCGCCTCGCCGGTCAGGACAGCGTGCGCGGCACCTTCACCCAGCGCCACAGCGACATCATCGATCAGACGACCGAGGCGCACTACACGCCCCTGAACAACCTCGGCCCGGGCCAGGCACACTTCGAGGTGATCGACTCGCCCCTCTCCGAGGAGGCGGTGCTCGGCTTCGAGTACGGCTTCTCCCTGGCCGATCCCAAGACCCTGGTGCTGTGGGAGGGCCAGTTCGGAGACTTCGCCAACGGTGCCCAGGTGGTGATCGACCAGTTCATCTCGTCCGGGGAACGTAAGTGGCTGCGGATGAGCGGACTCGTCCTGCTCCTGCCCCACGGCTACGAGGGTCAGGGACCGGAGCACTCCTCAGCACGCCTCGAGCGCTTCCTGCAGCTCTGCGCCGAAGACAACATGCAGGTGGTCAACTGCACGACCCCGGCCAATTACTTCCATGTGCTGCGTCGTCAGATGAAACGCGAGTTCCGCAAGCCCCTGGTGGTGATGACGCCCAAGTCCCTGCTGCGACACAAGAAGGCGGTGTCGCTGCTGTCCGAGATGGCGGAGGGCTCGTCCTTCCACCGGGTGCTGCACGACGACGCCGAGCGCGGTCGCCACACCGCCCTGACCCTCGACCCGCCGGAGAAGATCCGCCGCGTCGTTCTGTGCTCCGGCAAGGTCTATTTCGACCTGCTGGAGGCCCGGGAGGAGAAGGGGCTGACCGACATCTACCTGATGCGTCTCGAGCAGTTCTATCCTTGGCCCATGAAGTCCCTGTCCACTGAGCTGGCGCGATTCCCGAACGCCGAGCTGGTCTGGTGCCAGGAGGAGCCGAAAAACATGGGCGGCTGGACCTTCGTCGATCCCTGGCTCGAACTGACCCTCGAGCGCCTCAAGGTGAAGGCCAAGCGCGCCCGCTATGTCGGACGCCCCGCCTCAGCCTCCACGGCTGCGGGACAGATGAGCCGTCACAACCGAGAACTCCAGGCCTTCCTCAGCGAAGCCCTCGCCTGAAACAGAGGATACGACCATGGCCGACATCATGACCCCCGCCCTCGGGGAATCCGTCTCCGAGGCCACTGTAGCGCGCTGGGCCAAGAAGCCCGGAGACGCGGTCCGCAAGGACGAGATCCTCGTGGAGCTCGAGACCGACAAGGTGAGTCTTGAGGTCGCCGCCCCTGCGGATGGCGTCCTGGAGTCCATCGCCGCCGAGGAGGGCGCGACGGTCGAGCCCGGCGCCGTCCTGGGCCGCGTCAAGGAAGGCGCTGCGGCCGCCGCCGCCCCGGCCGCAAAGCCGGCTCCCGCCAAGGCGCCCGCCGCGGCTCCGGCCCCCGCCCCTGCGCCGGCCAAGGCGCCCGCTGCGGCGATCCTCGCGCCTTCCGCCCAGCGCCTCGCCGCCGAGGGCGGGCTCGACCCGGCCGCCATCCCCGGCTCCGGCAAGGGCGGGCGGGTCACCAAGGCTGACGCCCTCGCCGCCCTCGAGG
>JBJTEN010000187.1:0-12011 GCA_046092925.1 Phenylobacterium sp.
CGCCGGGGACGATGCCTTCTTCCACCGCCGCGCGGGTGGCGTTCAGCGCGACATCAACGCGGTCCTTGCGCTCCTTGACTTCCACTTCCGTGGCGCCGCCCACGCGGATCACGGCCACGCCGCCCGCGAGTTTGGCGAGGCGCTCCTGCAGCTTCTCGCGGTCGTAGTCCGAGGTGGTTTCTTCGATCTGCTTCTTGATCTGGCCGATGCGGGCCTCGATGCCGTCCTTGGCGCCGGCGCCGTCGACGATGGTGGTGTCGTCCTTGGTGATGGACACCTTCTTGGCGCGGCCCAGCATGTCGAGGGTCACGTTCTCAAGCTTGATGCCGAGGTCCTCGGAGATCAGCTCGCCGCCGGTCAGGATGGCGATGTCCTCCAGCATGGCCTTGCGGCGGTCGCCGAAGCCCGGAGCCTTGACGGCCGCGACCCGCAGGCCGCCGCGCAGCTTGTTGACCACCAGGGTGGCCAGGGCCTCGCCCTCGACGTCCTCGGCGATGATCAGCAGGGGACGGCCGGACTGCACGACGGCCTCGAGGACCGGCAGCAGGGGCTGGAGGGAGGTGAGCTTCTTCTCGAAGAGCAGGATGAGGGGCTCGTCGAGTTCGGCCTCCATCTTGTCGGCGTTGGTGATGAAGTAGGGCGACAGGTAGCCGCGGTCGAACTGCATGCCCTCGACCACGTCGAGCTCGGTCTCGGCGGTCTTGGCCTCTTCGACCGTGATCACGCCCTCGTTGCCGACCTTGTCCATGGCCTTGGCGATCATCTCGCCGACCTCGGTGTCGCCGTTGGCGGAGATGGTGCCGACCTGGGCGATCTCGGCGTTGGTGGTGACCTTGCGCGAGGACTCGCGGATGGACTCGACCACCTTGGCCACGGCCTTGTCGACGCCGCGCTTCAGGTCCATCGGATTCATGCCGGCGGCGACCGACTTCATGCCTTCGACCACAATGGCCTGGGCCAGGACGGTGGCGGTGGTGGTGCCGTCGCCGGCCTTGTCGTTGGTCTTGGAGGCGACTTCGCGGATCAGCTGGGCGCCGAGGTTCTCGAAGCGGTCGGAGAGCTCGATTTCCTTGGCGACGGACACGCCGTCCTTGGTGGAGCGCGGCGCGCCGAAGGACTTCTCGATGACCACGTTGCGGCCCTTGGGGCCGAGGGTCACCTTCACGGCGTTGGCGAGGGTGTTCACGCCGCGCAGCATCCTGTCGCGGGCGTCGGAACCAAAATAGACGTCTTTAGCAGCCATTGGCCTACTCTTTCGGAAAGGGATTGTTGGGTGTGGAAAGCCGTCGGGGGATCTATTCGATCACGCCCAGGACATCGCTTTCCTTCATGATCAGGAGGTCAGCGCCGTCGATCTTGACCTCGGTGCCGGACCACTTGCCGAACAGGATCCGGTCGCCCTTCTTCAGGTCGAGGGGCTGGACCTTGCCGGACTCATCACGGGCGCCGGGGCCGACGGCGATGACTTCGCCTTCCTGCGGCTTTTCCTTGGCGGTGTCGGGGATGATGATCCCGCCCTTGGTCTTCTGTTCTTCTTCGACGCGCTTCACGAGGACGCGGTCACCGAGGGGACGAAACGCCATATCTTTGTCTCTCCGTTCAGGACGAGTGTTTTGAGATCGCCAGGGCCGGGGCTCCGTTGGCAGCCGCCGCGCCCGAGTGCTAACGCGTAGGGGAGTTAGGGTCGGCGACAAGCCGAGTCAAGCGCCCTGCACCAGGAAAGCCGCCGACAGTTCAGGTTGGACCCTCGGCCTCGCCGCAGATATGGTCGCGCCGTCCCGTGACGCCATAACAAGGAAACGCCCATGCGCCGAGCCCCTGTGATCGCCGCCATTTCGGCTCTCGCCCTCGCCCTGCCCGCCGTCGCCGCAGAGACCTGGGTATCCTATACCGAACCGACCGATCGGGGACTGCAGTGGTCGTTTGACTCCGCCTATTCCTACCGCGACGCAGCCTCCGGCCGTGTCGTGGTGCTGACCGCCATCGGCAAGGTGGGGGCCAATCCCCGCATGGGGCCCTCAGGCCCCGGCGCTGCGGATGGCGTCGGTTTCGTCTACGCCCTCGACTGCAAGGCCAACAACCTGATTTCCATGGGCGGCTATTCGCCGAGGAAGCCGCTGGAAATCTCCGGTGAATGGAGAAGTGCGTCGCCTAAGAAGGCGGACGGAGCGGACGACGCGGCCCTGATGCGCCAGGCGTGCGCGGCTGCGGACTCCCTGCCCTCCAGGTAAGCTCGGAGCCTGGAGCCGACAGGGGCTGCGGAACCTAGCGCATGCCGACAGGAACCCTCTCGGCGTCGCGCTCCGCCCGGATCTTCATCTGCAGGTCGCCGTACTTGGCCAGCTCCATGCGGGCGATGGTGCGGTTGTGGACCTCGTCAGGGCCATCCGCGAGACGAAGGGTCCGCTGGCTGGCATAGGCCTTGGCCAGGCCGAAATCGCTGGTCACGCCGCCTCCGCCATGAGCCTGGATGGCGTCATCGATGACCTTGATGGCCATGGTCGGCGCCTGGACCTTGATCATGGCGATCTCCATCCGGGCGACCTTGTTCCCGGCCTTGTCCATCATGTCCGCCGCCTTGAGGCAGAGCAGGCGGGTCATCTCGATGTCGATCCGGGCGCGGGCGATGCGCTCTTCCCAGACGGAGTGCTCGGAGATGTACTTGCCGAAGGCCTTCCGGGTCATCAGCCGGCGGCACATCTTCTCCAGGGCGACCTCGGCCGCGCCGATGGTGCGCATGCAGTGATGGATCCGGCCGGGCCCAAGGCGGGCCTGGCTGATCTCGAAACCACGGCCCTCGCCCAGCACCAGGGACTCGGCCACCGGGACCCGGACATTCTCCAGTAGAACCTCGGCGTGGCCATGGGGAGCGTCGTCGTAGCCGAAGACCGGCAGCATGCGCAGGACCTTGATCCCGGGCGTATCCATCGGGACCAGGATCTGGGACTGCTGGACGTGAAGGGCGGCTTCGCTATTGGTCTTGCCCATGACGATGGCGACCTTGCAGCGCGGATCTCCCACCCCCGAAGACCACCACTTGCAGCCGTTGATCACATAGTCGTCCCCGTCCCGGTCGATGCGGGTCTCGATGCTGGTGGCGTCCGAGGAGGCCACCAGGGGCTCTGTCATCAGGAAGGCCGAGCGGATCTCGCCGCGCATCAGGGGCGCCAGCCAGCGGTCCTTCTGCTCGCGCGTGCCGAAGCGGTTCAGCACCTCCATATTGCCTGTGTCCGGGGCCGAGCAGTTGAAGACCTCGGACGCGAAGCTGACCCGACCCATGATCTCCGCGATCGGGGCGTATTCCAGGTTTGAGAGCTGCACGCCCTCGAAGACGAAGGTGTCGTCCACGTGGGGGTGGCCGGAGTCCGGCGGCATGAACATGTTCCACAGCCCGGCGGCGCGGGCCTTGGCCTTCAGCTCCTCGACAACGGGGATGACCTTCCAGGGATCCCCCTCGGCCTGCTGGGCCTCATACAGGGGAACGGCGGGGTGGACGTACTCTTCCATGAACCTGCCGACACGGCGAATGAGTTCTTTCTGCCGGGGGGAGTACTCGAAATCCATGGCGAGGCCTTTCCTTGAAGCACTGTCGTCCCTGCGGCACCGTCCGACCCGGGACGAGATCCGTCCTTGATCTGGCTCAAGACGGGCTGGCCATCTCCCCCGCCGGCAGGCAGCATGGGGCATGATCCCGGACTGGCCCCACCGCAGCCTCAGCAACGCCTTCGTGACCCTGGAGCCTCTCTCCGAGGTCCACCGCGACCCCCTGAGGGCCGCCTGCGCAGCGGATCCACAGATCTGGGAAGCCCAGTACTCGCTCAGCCTGGTGGGAGAGCACTTCGACCAGTTCTGGACCCGGAAGCGCATCGCGGACTCCGAGTCCGGGACAAGCCGGCACTTCGCCGTCGTGACCGGCGGCCTTTGCGTCGGGATCACCGCCTTCCTGAAGATCGACCCGGCCAACGCCGCGCTGGAGATTGGCCTGACCTACTATGCGCCGGAAGCAAGGGGCGGGCCGGTCAACCCATCCGCCAAGCGACTGCTCCTCGCCGAGGCCTTCGACGCAGGCTTCGGCCGGGTCCAGTTTCACGTCGACGAGATCAACGCGAGGTCGCGGGCGGCGGTCCTGAAACTCGGCGCCCGCTTCGAGGGGGTCCAGAGGTGGGACCGCGTTGTCTGGACAGGCCGCAGGCGCAGCACCGCCGTCTACTCGATCATCGCGCCCGAATGGCCCGCCGTCCGGGAGGCGCTGGACACGCGCATCGCCACCTTCACATCCTGACGGCGGGGCCTGTCGTCAACGGACCGGCGCGGTCCGGGTCGGGCTGTCGGCGAAGAACACCTTGTCGGCGTTTTCGGCCACTTCCCGGGCTGTATAGGGCCGGCCCGGCTGGAAACCCTCCGTCTCCAGCATCTTGATCTCCCGGACGCCCCTTGAAGACACGCCCAGCACCTTGCCGGTATGGTCGGCGGCCAGGTCAGAGACCATGTAGAGCACCCCCGGGGCGACGTTCTCCGGCAGGCTCAACGGATCCGGTTCGCGGCCGGCCCGGCCGGGAAGATCCGACGTCATCCGGGTATAGGCTCCGGGCGCGAGGCCCATGACGCGAATGCCGTACTTGCGCCCCTCGATGGCCAGGACGCGCATGAAGCCGTAGATGCCGGCCTTGGCGGCCCCGTAGTTGGACTGGCCGAAGTTCCCGTAGAGGCCCGAGGTCGAGCTGGTCATGACGATGACGCCCGGCCGGCCATTGTCCTTCAGCCATTTCCAGACCGGCATGGTGCAGCAGTAAGTCCCCTTCAGGTGGACCTTGACCACCAGGTCCCAGTCGGCCTCGGAGGTGTTGGCGAAGGTCCTGTCGCGCAGGATGCCTGCGTTGCAGACCAGGATGTCGACCTGGCCGAAGGCGTCCAGGGCCGTCTTCAGGATGTTCTCGCCGCCTTCCATGGTCGAGACGTCGTCGCCGTTGGCCACAGCCCGCCCGCCTTCCGACAGGATGTCGTTGACCACCTTTTGCGCTGCGCTGACGGACCCGTCGCCCGAGCCGTCGCGGGCGCCTCCCAGGTCATTGACGACGACGGCCGCCCCTTCCCGGGCGAACAGCCGGGCGTAGGCCTCACCCAATCCGCCGCCCGCTCCGGTGATGATCGCCACCTTCCCGTCGAGAAGTCCCATGGTGCGCTCCCTTCGCTCTTTTCCGGGGAGACATCTTCAAGCCCGTCCGGCGAGGAGTCGAGTCCGGCGCCGCGCTCACTTCCGACTTCCCTCGCCGGCGGCGTGGGATAGGGTCAGTCCGGGGCCGGCGAGCTTTCGCCGGAAAAGGGAAGAAAAAATGTCGAACACCTTGCCAACGGGCGAAGCTCATGGACCCGGGGCGATCGCCGATCCTCCTCCCGCCGCCGACCTCGCCGGTGACGGGCGGATGAGCCGGGGCGCGATCGCATGGTCGGTCTTCGAAGGCGCCCGGAACCCCTATGTGATCCTGGTCACCATCTACATCTTCTCGCCCTATGTGGCGGCGGTGATGGTGGGAGACCCCGTCCGCGGCCAGGCGGTGATCTCACAGTGGAGCCAGTATGCGGGCTGGATCATCATGGCCACGGCGCCCTTTCTCGGCGCCTCCATAGATCAGCTGGGACCTCGCAAGGGATGGCTCGCCCTGGTGATGGCGGGGATGATCCCGATGATGGTCGCCCTCTGGTGGGCCAAGCCGGACGGAAGCGGGCTTTCCGTCACCATGACCATGCTTCTGATCACCCTCATCGGCGTCGGCTTCGCCTTTTCCGAGGTCCTTCACAACTCGCTTCTGGTCCGGGCCGCCGGCATGAAGGCGGCCCACAAGGCCTCGGGCCTCGCCCTGGCACTCGGGAACGGCTTTTCCGTCCTGGCCCTAGGGTTCACCGCCTGGGCCTTCGCCCTTCCTGGCAAGGTCGACTGGGCCTGGGTGCCGGAGAGTCCCCTCTTCGGGCTGGATACGGTCGCCCATGAACATGAGCGCATCGTCGCGGTGATGGCCGCCTGCATCTTCGTCGTCGGCGCCATCCCTCTGTTCGTCTTCACCCCTGATGCGCCGCGCACCGGCGTGCCCGTCCTGAAGGCCTTCGGGACCGGGGCCCGCCAGCTCTGGGAAATGCTCTCTACCGTCCGTCGCTACCGAGACGCGGCGATCTATCTTCTGAGCCGAATGGCCTTCGTCGATGGAATGAACGCCATCCTCATCTACGCCGGCGTCTACGCCGTCGGCGTCATGAAGTGGCGAGCCCTGGAAATGCTGGTCTATGGCATCCTCCTGTCCATACTGGCCGTTCTGGGCGGGTTCGTCGGACGTTGGATGGACGCCGCCCTGGGCCCCAAGAATGCGCTGAGGGTCGCCATCTTCATGTCGATCCTGGGCGTCATCGCCATGCTCGGGATGTCGCCGACGCAGATTCTCTATTTCTGGCCCCACGACCCGACACTCCATGCCCCGGTCTGGGAGGGCCCCGTCTTCCGGACCCTGCCGGAGGTGATCTTCCTGCTCATCGGCTTCGTCAACGCCGTCTTCATCACGGCCCAGTACGCCTCGGCGAGGACCATGCTGACCCGCCTGACGCCGCCGGAGAAGACCGGCGCCTTTTTCGGCGTCTACGCTCTGTCCGGAGTTGCGACCGGATGGCTGGGGCCAATGATGGTGAACTTCGGCACCAACCTGACACGCTCCCAGCAGGGCGGTTTCGCCACAATCATCATCCTCCTGGCGGCGGGCCTGATCGGCCTGGGATATGTGCGCGGCGGCGGTCGGACCCTCGGAGCCTGACGAACCACCCCGGAAACCGGGCCGCCCGGGCGGGATTTACCGGCCGTTAAGTCCCATGGGCCAATGGTGACTGGAAGTGCGCGGGGAAGCCGAAAGGCTCAGCCGGGGCGTGGGGACTCCCGCCCTCTCGTGTCGCGGGAGAACAGAATGTCCAGGTTACTCGCCAAGGTCCTCCGCGAGGAGGCCTCAGCGCCGGTCGTCGAATACGGGCTCGTCGCAGCCCTGATTGCGGCTGTGCTGCTGACCGCGGCGAGCCTTGCACCCTCACTGCAACCCACCCCCGAGTCCCCACCGGCCCTGCGAGCCGCGCCCCGCTGACCTGTCTCCGGGACGTCACGGCGCCCTGAGGCCCGTTGCGGCCGGCGCCGGATTCGCCCAAATGGCCTGAGTGGCCCGAGACGGGCGGATTGGGAGAGCGGACCATGCCTGAAGCCCGAACCCCGGACTCCTCCGGTACGCCTGCGCCAGTGACGGCCCTCTGCGAGGAGGCCCTGGAGACCTGGCGCGGGACCGCCTCCGCCCTGGAGCTGGGCCTTGCGGGGCCGGAATTCCGGGCCCGCGCAGGGCAGTTGGTTGTGGTTCCCGGGCCCGACGGGGCGCCGGCGAAGGTCATCCTCGGACTGGGGCCTCATCCCGGAGACGTGAGCGCCTTCCGGACCCTCGCGGGCCGTCTGCCGGCTGGGACCTTCTTGCTTCAGGGCGCCCCCGGCGGACTGGACCCCACCGACGCCGCCCTGGCCTTTGCCTTGGGTCTCTACCGGTTCGAGCGCTACAAGCGACGGGATGCTGCGCCCCCCCGGCTGGTCGTCCCCGGCGCCGACGAAGCCAGTGTGACAAGCATCGCTTCCGCCTGCGCCCTGGCCAGGGACCTCATCAACACGCCCGCGAACGACCTTGGCCCCGCGGAACTGGAAGCCGCCGCGCGTGATCTCGCCGGCCGCTTCGGCGCCCGGATCGACGTGATTGTCGGCGAGGCCCTTCTGGCCAAGGGGTATCCCGCCGTCCATGCGGTGGGCCGCGCCGCCGCGCCCGGGCGGGAACCGCGAATGATCGAGATCACCTGGGGTGATGCGGATGCGCCGGGAATGGCCCTGGTGGGGAAGGGAGTTGTCTTCGATACCGGGGGCCTGGACATCAAGCCCTCCGCGGGCATGCGGCTGATGAAGAAGGACATGGGCGGCGCCGCCCATGTGCTGGCCCTCGGGGCGATGGTGATGGAGGCCGGTCTGCCGGTCCGGCTGTCGATCCTCGTCCCGGCGGTCGAGAACGCGATTGGCGGAGACGCCATGCGACCGGGAGATGTGCTCTCCACGCGAAAGGGGCTGAGCGTCGAGGTCGGCAATACCGACGCCGAGGGCCGGCTGATCCTGGCCGACGCCCTGACCCGGGCGACGGAGCTTGGTCCGGACCTGACCCTAGACCTCGCCACGCTGACCGGCGCCGCCCGGGTCGCCCTGGGACCCCAGTTGCCACCCTTCTTCACGGATGACGAGGCCCTGGCCTCTGCGATCGAGGCCGGCGCGCGCAAGGCGCATGATCCGGTCTGGCGCCTGCCCTTGTGGAAGGGGTACCTGCCGTCCCTGGATTCAGAGATCGCAGACCTCAAGAACGACCCCGACGCCTGGGCCCAGGCCGGGGCCATGACCGCCGCCCTGTTCCTGCAGAAGTTCGCGCCTTCCGGGGCCTGGGCCCATTTCGACATCTTCGCCTGGAACCCCCGGGGCCAGCCGGGATCACCCTCAGGCGGTGAGGCGCAGGCCATCCGCGCCCTGTTCGCCATGCTGAAGGCCCGCTACACGTGACCGAAGACCCCCGGCTGACCCTGGCGCGGGAAGACCTCGCCGACGCCGCACTCGAGGGCAGGCGGGCGGCCTCCCGTTACGCAAGGCCGCAGCGCATGCAGGCGGTGGTCCCCTCAGCGGCGATCCGGCGGGAACCGACCCAGGGATCCGAGCAGATCGACCAGCTGCTGCTCGGAGAGAGGTTCGACGTCCTTGAGACCAGAGACGGCTACGCCTGGGGGCAGGCCGTCCGGGATGGGTATGTGGGGCACGTCGCCTTCGGCGCCCTTGCGCCGGAGGGTCCCGCTCCAACCCACAGGGTCGCGGTGATCCTGACCTACGGCTTCGAGGCGCCCAGCATCAAATCCCGGCCGTCGGGGCCGATCTCGCTGAACAGCCTGGTCACCATTACGGCTCGCGAGGGCGCCCTTTGTCTGTCCGATGCGGGCCTCTGGATTCCGGCGGCTCACCTGTCCCCGATCGGAGAGGCGTCAGAAGACCCCGCGGGTCTCGCCGAGGCGCTCATCGGAGCCGCTTACCTGTGGGGCGGGCGGGAAGGATGCGGCCTGGACTGCTCGGGGCTGGTTCAACAGGTCCTGATGGCCTGCGGGCGGGCCTGCCCCAGGGATTCCGACCTTCAGCGGGCCCTTGGCGCGCCAGTCCCGGAGACGGCCCTCAGGAGGGGTGATCTGGTCTTCTGGCGGGGACACGTGGCGATGATGACCGACGAAGCGCACATCGTGCACGCCAACGCCCATCACATGGCTGTGGTGAAAGAGCCCCTGGCGGAGGCCCGAACCCGGATCGCCGGCGCCGGTGGCGGCGATGTTCTGGCTTACCGGCGGCCCTTGGCGCGTCTGCGCCCCGGGGGATGATCCGGTCCGGACCGGAAAGACATCAGGCGGCGGGAGCAGGCGCACCTGCGGCCGGCGCGGCGGCGCCTTGCGCGGCCGGCGCAGCGCCTTCGGCCGGCGCTTCGGCCGGGGCTGCGGCGGCCGGGTTCGGCGCCGGCAGGGGCAGGGTGGCCCCCTGCGCCCGCAGATAGGCGATGATGTTCACGCGGTCTTCGGACTTCTTGAGGCCGACGAAGGACATCTTGGTGCCCGGAATGTATTTCTGGGGCGCGCGAAGGTACTCGTAGAGGTGGAGGTCGTCCCAGACCGGCTGCTTTGCGCCGAACTCCGTCATGGCCGTCGAATAGGCGTATCCGGCGTGGCCGCCGGGCTTGTGCCCGACAATGCCCCAGAGGTTGGGACCAATGCCATTTGCGCCGCCCTGGGCGACATTGTGGCAGGACTGACACTTGGCGAAGACCGCCTGGCCCGCCTGGATGTCCGCCACCGGAAGCACGGTTCCGAAATCGGGCATGACTTCCTCGGCGGCGGCCTCTCCGCCACCTTCGACCGTGGCCTCGATGACGTATCCGGGTTTCTCGGGCGCGCCGACGTTGAAAAGGCCCGTGCTGACTTCCCGGAGCCCGACGATCGCCAGGGCGGTCGCGAGCCCGGCGCCTGCGATCTTGTTGAAGGTCAGATTGCTCATCGTCCCGAAACCGATTTCTCAGGGACCGAAGCCCCGCCACCCAAATCCGAAGGCCGAGTCCCGGCCCCGCAGGACCGGAGATTCCCGACCCCTTATTGCGTTCGCGTCTCTTACACGCTACCGGCGCTCGCGCAACCGGGCAGATGGACCCGGCCCAAGGTTCATGACCCCGATCCTCCTCATCCCCGCACGCATGGCCGCCACGAGACTGCCCGGAAAGCCCCTGGCGGACATTGAGGGCGTCCCGATGATCGTGCGGGTCCTGCGACAGGACGAAGCGGCGAAGGTCGGACCCGTGGCCGTGGCAGCACGCGATGCGGATATCGTCGAGGCCGTCCAGGCTGCGGGTGGAAGGGCGGTCCTGACCGACCCGGACCTCGCCTCGGGGTCGGATCGCATTCTCGCCGCCCTTGAAGACCTTGACCCTTCAGGCCGGTTTGACGTGGTGATCAACCTCCAGGGCGATATCCCCTTCATCGCGCCGGAAGCCATTCACGCCTGCGCCGGGCTTCTTGATCATCGTCCGGAGGCGGACATCTCGACGGTCATGGTCTCAGAGGCGGATCCTGCGGATCGGACGAACCCGGACATGCCCAAGGTGGTGGCGGCGATGGACCCGCAAGGCCGGTCTGGCCGCGCCCTCTATTTCACCCGCTCGGTTCTTTATGGCGACGGCCCGGTCTGGATCCATCACGGAATCTACGGCTATCGCCGGGCGGCGCTTGAGCGCTTCACGACAGCCCCGCCCTCGCCTCTGGAGCGCCGCGAGCGGCTGGAGCAGCTGCGCGCCCTGGAGATGGGCATGACGATCTGGTCGGCTGTACTGGACGAGGCGCCGATCTCAGTCGACAACCCCGCGGACCTGGAGCGCGCCCGCGCCCACGCCCGTCGCATCGGAGCCAAGGCATGAACGGCCAGAGGATCGCCTTCCAGGGAGAGATGGGCGCCAACAGCCACGAGGCCTGCCTCGCGGCGTTTCCCGACCTGGAGCCCGTTCCCTGCGCCACCTTCGAGGAAGCCTTCGAAGCCATTCGGTCGGGCCACTGCCGGCTCGGGATGATTCCCGTAGAGAATTCGATCGCGGGACGTGTCGCGGACGTCCATCACCTGCTGCCCTCCTCCGGACTGCGGATCATCGGCGAGCATTTCAAGCCCATCCATTTCCAGCTGATGGCCAATCCTGGGGTCCGGGTCGAGGATCTGAGGTCCGTGGCCTCCATGCCCATCGCCTTCGCCCAGTGCCGGGAGACGATCGCCCGGCTTGGGCTGTCGCGGGAGCCCGTCAGCGACACCGCGCTTGCGGCGCGGCGACTCTCCGAGCGCCCCGACCCTACCCAGGCCGCCATTGCGCCCGCACTTGCGGCGCGCCTCTACGGTCTGGAAATCCTGCTGAAGGACATCGAGGACACGCACAACAACACCACCCGATTCCTGGTCATGACCGCGGACACCGAGGCGCCGGCGCCGGAGGCGGGCGTGAAATGCGTGACCAGCTTCGTGTTCCGCGTCCGGAACCTCCCCGCCGCCCTCTACAAGGCCCTCGGGGGCTTTGCGACCAACGGCGTCAACATGACCAAGCTGGAAAGCTACATGGAGAACGCCGCCTTCACCGCGACATTCTTCTACTCCGAGATCGACGGCCGGCCGGAAGACCTGGCCGTGGCCAGGGCCTTCGAGGAGCTGCAGTTCTTCTCGGAGCGATTCGAGATTCTCGGCGTCTTCCCCGCAGATCCCTATCGGGACCAGGTCGACTAGACTCAGGACCCATTAATGGGATTCCCAATCGGATGGTGATCTGATTCATTGGCGGCGTCAGGAGGCGACGTCATGGCTGATTTGTTTTGGCTCTCGGAAGCGCAGATGCGCCGGATCGAGCCGTATTTCCCGAGGT
>JBJTEN010000188.1:0-3512 GCA_046092925.1 Phenylobacterium sp.
CCCCGGGCCAGAGCGACCACGTGCGGATAGATCTCGCTCTCCGCGGCGGTGCGGGTCTCCAGCCAGCGGATCACCAGCGGCTCCGCCGGCGTCAGCCGGGCGACGAAGTTTTCCGGAAGAATCTCGCGCAGACGAGCGTCCAGCCCCGCTGTCAGGCCGTCGGCGACGGGCCAGTGTCGGGAGGTGTTGATCCCGATCCGCTTCGGGTCTCGGCTGACGATGACTTCAGCAAGGGCCTTCCACTGGGCGTCCAGCTCGCCGCCAGACCATCCCGCTGCATAGGGCCCACCGAGGGGGTAGCGGTTGACGGAGAGCTTCTCGACCGTCCCGTCGGCCTTTCGATGAAAGACCAGCATGGTGGTTCGCCGGGCGGCGAAGGACGGCTGGGGAACCAGGGTGAAGTAGACCGGATCCTCGGCATACTCCCGGTTGATGACCAGCCACATGTCCAGGCCGGCTTCCGCCATCAGGCGCGGCAGAAGGGTGTCGAGGCGATCCGCGAGGATCCGGTTTTCCACCTCGACCCGGCGCGGCCCCGGCAGGACGGCGAAGTCGTCGGCCCCGCGGATGACCAGGCCCTGGCTTGCCGGAGACGCCGATCCTGGCGCTGCAGCGTGAAGACGGTCCGTGAAGACGCCGGAGACGGCGAGGGCGAACAGGAGGGCGAGGCGGAGGCGCAAGGCGTGGATGCTCCAGCAGGAAGGTCGCGATGCGACAGACATCCCACGGAATTGGTTGCGGGCAAACCGGTCGTCAGCCTCAATCGACTCCGGCTTTGCGAAGACCCGGTCTTTCGCGGTCTTGAGAGGCTGCAAGGCGCGCGCGATGGGAACCCGGCTATGGCGGACGGTCTCGACTTCGGGCTTAATGTCCCCAGGGAAGTTCAGCGACCCGAAGAGGCGTGAGCGACCGCCAGGATACGGAGTAGAGACCGGCGACCGGTCCAGGAAACCAACCGAATGAGCGACGACAAGTCAGAGCTGTTGAGATCCCTGTCGCTGGGTCCGGCGACCACGGCAGGGACGAGGGAAACCTCCGGAGGCTGGAGGGTTCCGGCCCTGGTCGCCGTCGTTTGCCTCAGCCTTGGCGGTGCAATCGGATGGCTCGCCCGACCGCAGCCCAAGCCTCAGCCCGCGGCCACGCCGGCGATCGCCGTCACCCCGGGCCCAGTCCGCGCCAGCGGGCTGACCGCCTCCGGGTATGTGGTCGCCAGGTCGAGGGCCACCGTGGCCGCCGAAGTCACAGGTCGTGTCGTCGAGGTGCGCGTCGAAGAGGGGCAGGTCGTCCGCAAGGGCGATGTCCTCGCCGTCCTCGACGCCTCCATCGCACAGGCCGACAATGCGACCTCGATGGCCCGCAAGGTTTCAGCCGAGGCGTCCGTGGCGGCCGCACAGGCCCAGTTCGAAGAGGCGCGTCAGGCCCGCGCCAGGGCCGAGAGCCTGGCGAAGTCAGGCTATGTCAGCGAGGCCGTCCTGCAGGCGGCGACCGCGCGCAGCGAGTCCGCCCGGGCCCAGCTCGATCTTTCGAGGGCGCAACTCGCAGCGGCGCGCTCCGACGCCAACCGCTCCGGCCTGCAGCTCAGCCGCTATGTGATAAGGGCGCCCTTCTCAGGCGTCGTCATCGACAAGGCCGCCCAGCCAGGGGAAATCATCTCGCCTCTTTCGGCGGGCGGAGGTTTCACCCGCACCGGCATCTGCACCCTCGTCGACATGGACAGCCTTGAGATCGAGGTGGACGTGAACGAGGCGTACATCGGGCGGGTCTCCGCCGGCCAGAAGGTCGAGGCGGTCCTCGACGCCTATCCGGAAAGCCGCCTGCCCGCACGGGTGATCGCGACGATTCCGTCGGCCAGCCGGGACAAGGCCACCGTCCGGGTCCGCATCGCCTTCGAAGGACGGGATGCGCGCATCATTCCCGACATGGCGGTCAAGGTGACATTCCTCGAGACGACGACCTGAGCCCCGACAACCCAGAGCGCATCATGACCGACTTCATCAGGCTGACCGACGTCTGCAAGTCCTACACCCGTGGCAAGGAGTCGATCAGCATCTTCGATCGGCTGAACCTGGTCATCCCGAAGGGTGACTTCGTCGCCATCATGGGTCCGTCGGGTTCCGGCAAGACCACGCTGCTCAACCTGCTTGGCGGAACGGATCGCTGCGACAGCGGGCAAATCTCCTTCGACGGCGAGCGGATCGAGGGCTATTCGGAGGGCCAGCTTACGGCCTGGCGCGCCCGGAACGTCGGCTTCATCTTCCAGTTCTACAACCTCATGCCGATCCTCACTGCGGCCCAGAACGTGGAGCTGCCCCTCCTCCTGACCTCCCTGCCCGCGCAGCGACGGAAGGAGAATGTGATCACAGCCCTCAAGATCGTGGATCTGGCGGACCGGGCCCGGCACAAGCCGAAGGAGCTTTCGGGCGGTCAGCAGCAGCGGGTCGCCATTGCGCGCGCCATTGTCTCCGACCCCAAGCTCCTGCTCTGCGACGAGCCCACCGGCGACCTCGACCGGTCTACGGCGAATGACATCCTCTCGACGCTGCAGCTTCTGAACCGCGAGCTCGGGAAGACGATCATCATGGTCACCCACGATCCCGAGGCCGCGCGTTTCGCCACGCGCACCCTGCACCTGGACAAGGGCCAGTTCGTGGAGGTGACGGCGTGAATGATCTCTATCTCGTCTGGAAGAACCTGTTCCGGAAGCCGCTGAGGACGGTTCTGCTGATCATCTCCATCTTTATCGCCTTCCTGATCTTCGGCCTGCTGGTGGGGGTGAACGTCGCGCTCAACCGCGCGACCGAGACTGGCTCGGCCAGCAACCGGATGGTCGTCGCCAACAAGATCAACTTCACCGAGTCCCTGCCCATCGCCTACCTCAACCGCATCGCCACCGTTCCGGGGGTGACCGCGGCGACCCATCAGAGCTGGTTCGGGGCCTATTTCAGGGATCCGGCGCAGAGCCGGTTCGTGGGCTTCGCTGTGGACCCGGGGTCCTACACGGCCATCTTCGCCGACCAGATCAGGCTGGGCCCGGGAGAGCGCGAGGCCTTCATCCGCGAGCGCACCGGGGTCATCGTCGGACGCTCCCTCGCCAACCAGTACGGCTGGCGGGTCGGTCAGACCATCCCGATCAGCTCGGACATCTATTTCCGGCCCGATGGATCGCGCAGCTGGGACATGAAGGTGGTCGGGATCTTCGACGGCGCCAAGCCTACCGATCCCACCAACGCGCTTTACTTCAACTACGATTACCTCAACGCAATCCGACCCTTCGGACGAGATACGGTGGGCACGATCACCGTTCTGACCGCCTCTCCCGACATCAATGACCAGGTGGCCAAGGCGATTGACGCCACCTTCGCCAATTCTCCCTTCGAGACCTCGACCGTGGATGAGAAGACATTCTCCAGGGCCTTCCTCAAACAGGCGGGAGATCTGAACTTCATCATCACCATGGTCGTGGCGGCGGCCTTTGCAGCGATCCTGATGATTGTCGGAACAACCCTGGTCTC
>JBJTEN010000189.1:0-12447 GCA_046092925.1 Phenylobacterium sp.
GCGGCCGCCGCGGGCGGACCGGTCGCCAGCGCCCTGTTCAAGTCGCGCACCGTCCTCGTCTTCGGCGAGGTCAACATGCGCATGGCCGAGCGGGTCACCGCCCAGCTCCTGGCCCTGGCGGCCGAAGGCGACGGCGACATCCGCGTCATCATCAACTCGCCCGGCGGCCACGTGGAGAGCGGCGACACCATCCACGACGTCATGCGGTTCTGCGGCCCGAAGGTGAAGGCTATCGGCACCGGCTGGGTGGCCAGCGCCGGCGTGACCATCTTCCTGGGCGCCGAGCGCGAGAACCGGGTCTGCCTGCCCAACACCCGCTTCCTCCTGCACCAGCCGAGCGGCGGCGTGCGCGGCCAGGCCTCCGACATCCAGATCGAGGCCGAGGAAATCGTGAAGATGCGCCAGCGCATGAACCGGCTCATCGCCCGGGAAAGCGGCCAGACCTACGAGAAGATCGTCAAGGACACCCAGCGCAACTTCTGGATGAGCGCCGAAGAGGGCGTGGCCTATGGCCTGGCTTCGCGCATCGTCTCCAGCGCCATCGAGGTCTGAGGCGGACGGCGGAGGGGAAGCGGGCCATGGCGACCTTCACCTCCGACGGCCTTGAACTCGCCTTTGACTCCCGCGAGCCGGCGCCCGGCGGCTCATGGCTGATCCTCGTCCACGGCTTTGCCTCCAACCGGCATGAGGGCTGGCGGCGGACGGGCTGGTACGCGGCCCTGGAGCGTCGCGGCATGGGCTTCGCCGCACTCGACCAGCGCGGCCACGGCGAGAGCGCCAAGCCCCACGATCCGGCCCTCTACGGCCGCACGGCCATGGCCCGGGATGTCCTGGCCCTGATGGACCACCTGGGCGCCGCCAGGGCCGACCTGTTCGGCTATTCCATGGGTGCCCGCACGGCTCTGGAAGTCGCCCTCACCGCCCCGGACCGGATCTCCAACCTGATCCTCGGCGGGGTGGGCGAGGTCCTCTTCACCCCGCGGGAGACGGCCTCCACCGGCGCCATGGCGGCGGCCATGCGCGCGGCCGACCCGGAGAGCCTCACCGAGCCCATGCTGCGCAGCTTCCGCCAGTTCGCCGACGAGCAGGGCGAGGACCTCGAGGCCCTGGCCGCCTGCACCGAGGCGACCAACCCGCCCCTCGACCCGGACCGGCTGGGAAGCCTGCCCATGCCCGTCCGCGTCATCGCCGGCATGCAGGACCGCCTAGCCGGCGACCCGGAAGCCCTGGCCGCCCGCTTCGCCTACGGGAAGGGCGTGACCCTCCCCGGCTGCGACCACTTCTCCGCCATCCCCCACGGCCTGACCAAGGCCGCCGTCTTCGACTTCCTCGACGGGGTGGATGACGAGGACCCCTGGGGGCGGTGAGTGGGCGGGGCGAGATGGTCGGGCTAACGGGACTTGACGCTCTTGCCCTTGAAGACCGGCATCGCAACGCCCTCGAACAGGCCCTGGCCTGGCTGCCCGAGGTCATCACGCCCGTCGGAATTCTGGTGTCAGGAAGCATCGTCCGGGGCAATCCGCACCGTGCCAGCGACCTTGATATTGTTGTCCTGCACGACGCGCCCTGGCGGCGCAGGGTTCAGAGATGGTTCAACGGAACGCCGGTCGAGATCTTCTTCAATTCTGAGGCCTGGCTGAGACACAGCCTCTCCAAGGAGATCGCCCAAGGACGCCCGGTCATGGCCCACATGCTCGCCACAGGCGCGACCCTACTGGACACTGAAGACCGGCTCGCCGCATTGAGGAAGGAAGCCTTGACGATTCTGGGGGAAGGACCGGGTTTGTCTCCCGACGCCCTGCTCCGAGACCGATACGCCGCCGCGACCCAAGTCGAAGACGCCCTCGATTTCCGCGACGAAGACACCGCTGACGCCAGACAGGTTCGAGCTCTGGCGGTGGCCGCCCTTGTGCGCCACGCCTTTCTCAAGAGAAACCAGTTCCTCCCCCGTCCAAAGGAGAGGCTGCAGGTCCTGGCGCAGTCACAGCCGGAACTGGCCAGACGCCTCTCCGCAGCCCTCCAGCTTCCGCATTCGGAAGCTCTGACGGCCCTCAGAGAGGCCTCCGAAAGCCTCATCGGCGGGGCCGGTTTCTTTGAGTGGGATTCCGGACCCGAAACGAACCTTCCGCTCTGAGACTGGCTGGTGAACTCACAACCGTTGCGTCCCACGCCGGTTGGAATGACCGGGTAACCAGAGAGGCGGGCTTTCGGCGCCTCAGTTGACCCCCTCCGGCCCGCTTACGCGGTCCACCTCCCCCTCAAGAGGTGGAGGAATTACAAAGGCTTAATTGCTCCCCATCAGGGGGAGATCCCCGCGAAGCGGGGTGAGGGGGTGCAACGGCGCGCGGAACCTAGTCCCGCGGCCCCAAGTTGTTAGGCCCGCCCTTCTTCAGGGCCACACGGTAGGCCGGGCGGTCCTGGCAGCGGCGGACCCAGGCGGCGAGGCGGTCGTGCCCCGCCAGCCGGCCGAGCATGCCGCCGGCCTCGCCCACGAAGCTCATCTGGATGTCGGCCAGGCTGAACTCGCCCAAGAGGTAGTCGCGGCCCGCCAGCGCCCCGTCGACAAAGCCCAGATGGTTGGCGATCTCGCTCTCGATTCGCGGCTGCAGAGGCGCGCCGGCCTCGCCCAGGCGGCGGACATACATGTCGAGCATCAGGGGCAGCATGGCCGAGCCTTCGGCATAGTGCATCCACTGCTGGTAGACGTCGTATTCGCGCGAGGCGGCGGGCGGGGCCAGACGCCCGTCGGCGCAGCGCCGCGACAGATAGTCGAGGATGGCGCCAGACTCGAACACCACCTGGCCGTCATGTTCGATCACCGGCGACTTGCCGAGGGGGTGGATGGCCTTCAGCTCCGGCGGCGCCAGCCGGGTGACGGCGTCGCGTTCATGGAAGCGGATCTCGTAGGGCAGGCCCAGTTCCTCCAGGGCCCAGAGGACGCGCTGCGAGCGGGAATCGTTGAGGTGGTGGACGGTGATCATGATCGGGTCTCCCGGGCCGGCGAGGCGGTCTCAGCTTGCGGTGTCGCGGGCCGTGCGCTTGGCCTATAAGGCCGGTGATGACTGAGGCCCTGATCCTACCCCGAATTCTTCCCCTCTTGCACCGGTCGGCGGAGGCCGCCGACGCCGTGACCGCGCGGGTGCGCCTCGCGGTGGAGGCGCTTGTCGCGCCGGGCGGCCGGATCGACCGCCACAGGCTGGACGCCGAACAGCACGCCGCCCATGGGCTGGCCTGGTGCGCATCCTATGCCGAGACCCTGCGCCAGGTCGCCCTGTGGGCCGGGCGGCTGGAGGGGGAGGGCCGGCTGGGCGAGGCCGAGGCCCTGCCCG
Source organism: Phenylobacterium sp. (assembly GCA_046092925.1). Taxonomy (GTDB): domain Bacteria; phylum Pseudomonadota; class Alphaproteobacteria; order Caulobacterales; family Caulobacteraceae; genus Phenylobacterium. The sequence goes on from JBJTEN010000189.1 coordinate 3,330, forward strand.
CCCAGCTTCTGGCCTTCGAGTACGTCGCGCAGCTGGCCGGCGGCCTGCCCATGAACCAGGGCGAGATGTTCCGCCCCGCGGACCTGGGCGTCTCGACCGACGACCTCTTCCCCCCGCTGGCCGAACTTCGCCCCGGCGCCTCCCAGGCCGTGAAGACCCGCATCGTCGCCCTGCTGGAGGGCGTCTCGGGCCGGGCCTCCCTCGAGGCCTCGGGCCTGGACGAGACCCTGGAGGCGATCCGCGACCAGTTCACCGATTTTTCCCGGACCCGCGTGGCGCCCTTCGCCCAGGGCTGGCACCTGCGCGACGAGCTCATTCCCCTGTCCCTCCTTGAGGAGCTGGCCGGCCTCGGCGTCTTCGGCCTGACCCTGCCCGAGGACTGGGGCGGCGCCGGGCTGGGCAAGACCGCCATGTGCGTGGTCTCCGAGGCCCTCTCCCGGGGATGGATCGCCGCCGGCTCCCTGGGGACCCGCTCGGAGATCGCCGCCGAGCTGATCCTCGCCCACGGCACGGAGGACCAGAAGGCGCGCCTCCTGCCCGGCATCGCCTCGGGCGCCATCATCCCCACCGCCGTCTTCACCGAGCCGGACACGGGCTCGGACCTCGGCGCCTTGCGCACCCGGGCCGAGCGATCCGGCGGCGCCTGGAAGGTGTTCGGGGCCAAGACCTGGATCACCCACGCGGCCCGGGCCGACCTGATGACCCTGCTGGTCCGCACCGAGCCGGGCACGAAGGACCACCGGGGCCTGTCCATGCTGCTGGCCGAGAAGCCCCGCGGGACGGACGCCGAGCCCTTCCCCGCCCCCGGCATGAGCGGCGGCGAGATCGGCGTCATCGGCTACCGGGGCATGAAGGAATACGACATCGCCTTCGACGGCTTCGAGGTCCCTGAGGCCGACCTGCTCGGCGGCCAGACCGGCAAGGGCTTCTCCCAGCTCATGGCCACCTTCGAGAGCGCCCGGATCCAGACCGCCGCCCGCGCCGTGGGCGTCGGCCAGGCTGCCCTTGACGAGGCCGTCGCCTACGCCTTCCAGCGCCGGCAGTTCGACCGGCCCATCGCCGAAGTCCCGCGGGTCGCCAACAAGCTGGCCATGATGGCCGCCGAGCTCCTCGGGGCCCGGCGCCTGACCTGGTTCGCCGCCGAGGCCAAGGACCAGGGCCGCCGCTGCGACCTGGAGGCCGGCATGGCCAAGCTCACCGCCGCCCGTATCGCCTGGGCCGCCGCCGACAACGCCGTCCAGATCCACGGCGGGGCGGGCTTCGCCACCGAGCAGGCGGCGAGCCGGCTGCTGGCCGACGCCCGCATCCTGAACATCTTCGAGGGGGCCGGCGAGGTGCAGGCCCAGGTCATCGCCCGCCGCCTGCTCGAGGGCGCCAACTAGACGTCCGGAAAGGACACCCCATGGACACCGTCTTCGACTTCCTGATCCCGGCGGCCTTGCTCGCTGTCGCCGTGACCCTCGGCTTCGGCCTCTACGCCCTGTTCCGTGGCGGGGAGTTCGGGCGTTCCTACTCCAACAAGCTCATGCGCCTGCGGGTCCTGACCCAGGCCGTCGCCGTGGCCATCCTCTCCGCCGCCCTCTGGTGGCGCCAGCAGGCGGGCTGAGCCGTGGTCCTGATCAACCGCATCTACACCCGCACGGGAGACGCCGGCTCGACCCGGCTGGCCTCCGGGGCCGAGGTGTCCAAGGCCGACCTGCGGGTCGCCGCTTACGGCGACGTGGACGAGGCCAACGCCTGCCTGGGCCTGGTGCGGCTGTACACGTCCGGGACCGATCTGGACCCCCTGCTGGCCCGGCTGCAGAACGAGCTCTTCGATCTCGGCGCCGACCTCGCCACGCCCCCCGGGCCGGCGGAGGACCGGGCCCTGCGTATCCTCGATTCGCAGGTCGAGCGGCTGGAGCGTGAGATCGACGCCCTGAACGAAGGCCTCGGCGAGCTGACCTCCTTCGTCCTGCCGGGGGGAAGCCCTGCGGCGGCGCACCTGCACCTGGCCCGCACGGTCGCCCGCCGGGCCGAGCGCAGCGCCGTCGCCCTGGCCGCCAGCGGCCAGGCGGTCAGCGGGCCGGCCCTGCGCTATCTCAACCGCCTGTCGGACCTGCTCTTCGTGGCCGCCCGCGTCGCCAACGACCAGGGCCGGGCCGACGTCCTCTGGAAGGCGGGCGCCACGCGGGAGACCTGACCGAGGCGCCGGCGCACCCTCACCCCGCTATGCGGGGAGCTCCCCCGCAGGGGAGCAATCAAGTCACTGCAATTCCTCCACCTCTTGAGGGGGAGGTGGACCGCGAAAGCGGGCCGGAGGGGGGTGTCATCCCCCTATCGCCTCAGGGCTTTACGGCTTCCGGCGTCTCGGCCTTGCGCGCCCGGGCGTCCGCCTTGGCGGCGTCATGGCTCTTGCGGTCGGTGATCGGCCGGCCGGTGATATCCGAGATCAGGATGGGCTGGGCGCAGGTCCGGGTGCGCCAGTCCCACCACTTTCCGGCCTGCTCGCACGCCTGCCCGGGGCCGATCCACACCAGCTGGACGACCAGGATCGCCACACAGGCGGCCAGGAAGACCCCGACGGTGATGCGGAACACCCGGCGGATCAGTTGCGACATCTCGGACCTCCAGAAGCCACGCGCGCGGAACCTTCCTCAGCGAGGACCGCGCCCGGAGCTTGCAAACCGCGCGGGATTGGTTATGCCCCACCCGGTTCCATTTGTTGCAATGCAATTTGAGGCGCTAGCTAAGCCATGAAGGTCCTCGTGCCCGTAAAGCGGGTCATCGACTACAACGTCAAGGTTCGGGTCAAGGCGGATCAGACCGGGGTCGACCTGGCCAATGTGAAGATGGCCATGAACCCGTTCTGCGAGATCGCGGTCGAAGAGGCCGTCCGCCAGAAGGAAAAGGGCGCCGCGACCGAGGTCGTCGCCGTCTCCATCGGCCCGGCCCAGGCGCAGGAGACGCTGCGCACCGCCCTGGCCATGGGTGCGGACCGCGCCATCCTGATCCAGACGGATCAGGACCTCGAACCCCTCGCCGTCGCCAAGGTGCTGGCGGCCGTGGTGGCCGAGGAGGCCCCGGGCGCGCTGATCATGGGCAAGCAGGCCATCGACGGCGACAACAACGCCACGGGCCAGATGCTGTCGGCCCTGCTGGACTGGCCCCAGGCGGCCTTCGCCTCGGAAATCGTCCTCTCCGCCGGGTCCGCCAAGGTGACCCGCGAGATCGACGGCGGCCTGCAGACCATCGAGGTGGCCCTGCCGGCGGTCATCACCGCCGACCTGCGCCTCAACGAGCCGCGCTACGCCTCCCTGCCCAACATCATGAAGGCCAAGAAGAAGCCCCTCGACGTCAAGGAGCTCTCGGCCGTCGGCGTCGATACGGCCCCGCGCCTGAAGGTGGTCAAGGTCACCGAGCCGCCCAAGCGCAGCGGCGGCGTCAAGGTCGAGAGCGCCGCTGAAATCGTTTCCAACCTCAAGACCAACGGGGTGATCTGATGGCTGTTCTGGTTTTCGCCGATCATGACAACGCGTCCCTGAAGGACAGCACTCACAAGACCGTCACCGCCGCCCTCGCCCTGTCGGGCGACGTCGATGTCCTGGTGGCCGGCAAGGGCGCCGGCGACGTGGCCAAGGCCGCCGCCGGCATCGCCGGGGTCCGTAAGGTCCTGCATGCGGAGAGCGACGCCCTGGGCCAGGGCCTGGCCGAGGCGATCAGCGTCCTGGTCGTGCCCCTGATGGCCGGCTACGACGCCCTGCTGACCCCCGCCACCTCCCTGGGCAAGAGCTTCTCGCCCCGCGTGGCGGCCAAGCTCGACGTGGCCCAGATCACCGAGGTGGTCGAAGTCGTCGATGGCGCCACCTTCGTGCGGCCGATCTACGCCGGCAACGCGCTGGAGACCGTCCAGTCGTCCGACGCCAAGAAGGTGATCACCGTCCGGGCCACCAACTTCAAGGCGGCGGGTGAGGGCGGTTCCGCCGCCGTCGAGACCGTGGATGCGGGTCCCGGCGCCGGCAAGACCAGCTTTGTCGACCAGCAGATCGTCAAGTCGGCCCGTCCCGAGCTGACCGCCGCCAAGATCGTCGTGTCCGGCGGCCGGGCCATGGGCTCCGCCGAGGAGTTCCAGCGGGTCATCGAGCCCCTGGCCGACAAGCTGGGCGCCGCCGTCGGCGCCAGCCGCGCCGCAGTTGACGCCGGCTACGCCCCGAACGACTACCAGGTCGGCCAGACCGGCAAGGTGGTCGCCCCCGAGCTCTCCGTGGCCGTCGGCATTTCGGGCGCCATCCAGCACCTGGCCGGCATGAAGGACTCCAAGGTCATCGTGGCCATCAACAAGGACGGCGACGCCCCCATCTTCCAGGTCGCCGACCTGGGTTTGGTGGCGGACTACAAGGCCGCCATCCCCGAACTGATGGACGCCCTGGCCGCCGCCGGGAAGTAAGCCCGGCGTCCATTGCGGAAACCCGGAGGGGGGGTGCGGTCGCCGCGCCCCCCTTTTTCCTGCGCGGCGCCCGGACAGCTGCTTGCGCTGCGATGCAGCAAAAAGCTTGGCGGCGCCGCAACACGCCTCTAGGGTGCGCGCCTCACGCGGCCGGAGAGCCGCATCTGCGGGGTTACGGACATGGCGGGTATCAGGACGGTCGGCGTCATCGGCGCGGGTCAGATGGGGTCGGGCATCGCCCATGTCGTGGCGCTCGGCGGGTATGATGTCCTGCTGCACGACGTCAGCCCGGATCGCATCGAGGCCAGCCGCAACCTGATCGGCCGCAACCTGACCCGGCAGGTCTCCCGCGAGATCATCACGCCCCAGGACATGGAAGCCGCCCTCGGCCGGATCCTTCCGGCCCCGGAACTGCAGGCGATCGGGGCCGCCGACCTCGTCATCGAAGCGGCCACCGAGAGCGAAGAGGTCAAGAAGTCGATCTTCCGGGCCCTCGCGCCGCACCTCGCCGATCAGACCCTCCTGGCCTCCAACACCTCGTCGATCTCCATCACCCGTCTGGCGGCGGCCACCGACCGGCCAGAGCGCTTCATCGGTCTGCACTTCATGAACCCGGTGCCCCTGATGAAGCTGGTGGAGATCATCCGCGGCATCGCCACCGACGCCCCGACCTACGAGACCGCCGTCAACTTCGCCCGCTCCCTGGGCAAGACCACCGCCAACGCCGAGGACTTCCCGGCCTTCATTGTCAACCGCGTCCTGGTGCCGATGATCAACGAGGCCATCTACACCCTCTACGAGGGCGTCGGCACGGTGGAGGCCATCGACACGGCCATGAAGCTGGGCGCCAACCACCCGATGGGACCGCTCGAACTGGGCGACTTCATCGGCCTGGACACCGTTCTGTCGATCATGAACGTCCTCTACGAGGGTCTGGCCGATTCCAAGTACCGGCCCTGTCCCCTGCTGACCAAGTACGTCGAGGCCGGCTGGCTGGGCCGCAAGACCGGCCGCGGCTTCTATGACTATCGCGGCGAGGCGCCCGTCCCCACACGCTGAACGGGCTGCAGGGGGTGACAACCTGAGGGGGGTTGCATCGAACCCCCTGACAGGACGCAGCTTTTCCGTTGGACACCCCATCATGGTTAACCGAAACTCCGGAGTGATTCGGGGACGGGCAGGACCATGAGACGCCTCATTCTGCCGCTGCTGACCGCGAGCTATTTCAGCCTCTCGCTGATCTTTGCGGTCCTGATCTGGCGCAACGGCGGAGGCTGGGGCGCCGGCGTGGCGGCGCTTGCCGGGGGGCTGGGGCTCTGCTTCACCTTCCACGGGCTGATCACCGGCGTGCTCGGCCAGTCGGCCCTGCGCAAGGAGATCGAGACCCTTCGCCACGCCCATCGCCTCCTGGTGGGCCAGATCGAGCAGATCGACTCGCGGGTCGCCGAGGTTCTCGAAACGGTGGCTCTCGACGCCCAGCGTCGGTCTGAGCAGCTCAGCACCGAGGTCCAGCTGCTGGAAGACCTTGTCCAGCGGATGAGCGAACGCCTTGACGAACGCCTGGCCAGCGGACCGGGCGGACGCCCCGGCGAGGTGGCGCATCCCGGCTGGCGCGAACGCCTCCAGACCGTGCGCGAGGCCCTGGTCAGCGGCCGGGTGGATCTCTACCTCCAGCCCGTGGTCAGCCTGCCGCAGAGGCGCACCGTCTTCTACGAGAGCTACAGCCGGCTGCGGGACAAGACCGGCCGCGTCCTGATGCCCGCCGAGTTCCTCACCGTCGCCGAGCCGGAGGGGCTTGTGGCGGCGGTGGACAACCTGCTCCTCTTCCGGTGCGTCCAGATTGTCCGGCGTCTGGCCCAGACCGACCGCAAGGTCGGAATCTTCTGCAATATCTCGATCAGCTCCCTGTCTGACGAGGGCTTCTTTCCCCAGTTTCTCGAGCTGATGGGCGCCAACCGCGATCTCGCCGGCTCGGTGATCTTCGAGATCGGCCAGTCCGCTTACGACAACCGCACCTCCCTGGTCGTCCGCAATATGAGCCGGCTGGCCGAGCTGGGCTTCCGGTTCAGCCTCGACAAGGTGCGGCGGCTGGACATGGATTTCCAGGAGCTGGCCCGCAGCGACATCCGCTTTCTCAAGATCGACGCCCAGTCCCTGCAGGACGAGATCGTCGAAAGCGGCGAGGGGCCGGTCTTCCGCGCCGTGCCGGACCTGGCGGCCCAGGATTTCGCCGCCCTCGCCCGCCGCCACGGCGTCGACATCATCGCCGAGAAGGTCGAGGACGAGCGCCAGGCCGTCGAAGTCCTCGAACTCGACATCGCCTATGGTCAGGGCCACCTCTTTGGCGAGCCCCGGGCCATCCGCGGCGCCATCCTCGCCGAGACGGATCCGCCGGCCGACTATCTCCAGGCGCCCCTGCGCCGCAGGGCTGGCGAACGCGCTTGAACACGGTTCGGGCCGACTGGCCGGTTGACCCGCAGGACCGGGGCGGCTACCGCCCCGGGTCATGAGCCTTCCCGAGCCAATCCAGGGCCTGGACGAGATCGCCGACCGCTATGACGTGGTCCTGTCCGACGTCTGGGGCGTCATCCACAACGGCCGGGAAAGCTTCGCCCCAGCCTGCCGGGCGCTGGCCGCCTTCGCGGAGAGCCGCGGGCCGGTCATCCTGATCTCCAACGCCCCGAGGCCCGCCGCCGACGTGGTTCCCCAGCTGGACGCCCTGGGCGTGCCGCGCGCCGCCTGGAACGCCATGATCACCTCGGGCGACGCCACCCGCACCCTGCTGGCCGAACGTGCGCCCGGCCCGGTCTGGGCCATCGGCCCCGACCGCGACGCCCCCCTCTACGCCGGCCTTGGCCTGGACCTGACCGGATCGGAGGACGCCGCCGTCATCTGCGTCACCGGCCCCTACGACGACGAGACCGAGACCGCCGAGGACTATCGCGAACGCTTCGAGGCCATCCTGCCCCGCCGCCTTCCCCTGCTCTGCGCCAACCCCGACATCGTCGTGCAGAGGGGCGACCGGCTGATCCCCTGCGCCGGGGCCCTGGCCCAGCTCTACGCCGACCTGGGCGGGGAGGTTCGCATGGCGGGCAAGCCCCACGCTCCCATCTACGACCTCTGCATCGCCGAGGCCGAGCGGCGGCTGGGGCGTTCGGTCGACCGCCGGCGCATCCTCTGCATCGGCGACGGCATCCCCACCGACATCCGCGGCGCCAACGCCCAGGACCTCGACGTCCTCTTCGTCGCCGGGGGCATCCATGGGGCCGAACTGCTGGGCCCCGATGGCCTGGACATGGTCGCCGCCCGTGACCTCCTGGCCCAGGCGGGCGCCGGCGCGCATTGGGCCAGCGCGGGCCTCGACTGGGCGGCGCCCCTTCGCGGCGACGATTCAGGCCGCTAGTCTGCCGGGCCGGGGAGCAAGCACATGCAGGGACGTTTCTTCGAGGACCTTTCCGTCGGCGACAGCGCCTGCATGACCCGGACGGTCACCGACGAGGTGATCCAGGCCTTCGCCGAGGTCTCCACCGACTCCAATCCCGTCCACCTCGACCAGGCCTATGCCGAAGGCACGATGTTCAAGGGTCGGATCGCCCACGGCATGCTCTCCGGCGCCTACATCTCCGCGGTCATCGGGATGCAGCTGCCGGGGCCCGGGACCATCTACCTGTCCCAGTCCCTTCGGTTCCGCCGGCCGGTGCGCCTGGGCGACGTCGTCGACGTCCGCGTCACGGTCGAGGCCCTGGATCCGGCAAGGGGGGAGGTGACCCTCTCCACCATCTGCGAGGTGGCGGGCAAGCGCGTGGTGGAGGGCGAGGCCGTCGTCCTGGCCCCCCGGCGCGGGGCCGCAGGCTGATCATGCGCGTCATCCGGGGTTGGCGGGGACTGTCGGACGACGACCGGGGCGCCAGCATCGCCCTGGGCAACTTCGACGGCGTCCACCGCGGGCACCAGGCGGTGATCGGCCTGGCCGCCGCCGCCGCCCGGGACCTCGGCGTCCCCCTCGGCGTCGTGAGCTTCGAGCCCCATCCCCGCCGCATCTTCCAGCCGGACGCCCCGGCCTTCCGCCTGATGAAGCCCGATCAGCTGGCCCGGGCCCTGGACGCGCTCGGCGTGGACTTCCTCTATCTGCTTCCCTTCGACGACATGATGCGCGAGCTCTCCGACCAGGCTTTCGCCGAGCAGGTCCTGCACCAGGGCCTGGGCGTCCGCCACGTGGCCGTGGGCTTCGATATCTCCTTCGGCAAGGGCCGGTCCGGCAGCCCCCAGACCATGCAGGCCTACGGCGGCGCCCTGGGCTTCGGCGTGTCGGTGGCCGAGGCCATCGGCGACGGCGACAGCGAGGGCAAGTTCTCCTCCACCGATGTCCGCAACGCCCTGCGCGAGGGCCGCCCGGACCTCGCCGCCGCCATCCTCGGCCGGCCCTTCGCCATCGAGGGCGAGGTCCGCCAGGGCCGCCAGCTGGGCCGGACCCTCGGCTATCCCACCGCCAATGTCGAGCTGGACGACTATGTCGCCCCCCGCTTCGGCGTCTACGCCACCCGGACCCGCCTGTCCGACGGCCGCACCCTGGCCGGCGTGGCCAACATCGGCGTCAACCCCACCGTCGCCGGCGAGATCGCGCCGCGCCTGGAGGTCTGGCTCTTCGACTTCGACGAGGACCTCTACGGCCAGGTGATCGAGACCGACCTC
>JBJTEN010000190.1:0-2950 GCA_046092925.1 Phenylobacterium sp.
GGCTCGGTCCGCCTCCGTGAAGCCGAAAAGCCGGCGATGGGCGACTTCGAAGGCCTCCCGGACCTCGGTCTCGGCGCCGGGGGCGACCGTCAGGACGGCGTCGGCGCCGGCGCTGCGCCAGGACCCGCGGCCTATGGTCGAGGCGGCCCGCCCACCGTGACCGACGCGAACCTGGTCCTGGGCCGGCTGGATCCCTCGCGGTTCCCGGCGGTCTTCGGCCCGGCGGGCGAGACGGCCCTCGATCCGGCCGCCTCGCGGGCCGCCCTGTCGGACCTTGCGACGCGGATGGGCCTTCCGGGGCCCGAAGCCGCCGCCGAGGGCTTCCTCGCCGTCGCCGTGGAGCAGACCGCCCAGGCGGTGCGGCGCATCTCCACCGAACGCGGCTTTGATCCGCGCGAGCACGCCCTTCTCGCCTTTGGCGGCGCCGCGGGCCAGGTCGCCTGCGATGTCGCCGAGGCTCTCGGGATCGACGAGGTGCTTTGTCCCGGACGCGGCAGCGTGCTTTCGGCCTGGGGCATGGGCCAGGCCAGGCCCGCGGTCCTGCGGCAGGCGGGCCTGGAGGCGCCCCTCGACGGCGCGGGGCTGACGGCGGCGGCGGAGCTCTCCGCCCGGCTCGGCGCAGAAGCCCTGGCCGGTCGGTCCGCCCAGGGGATCGACGGCGGCGAGGTCCAGGTCCGGTTCGGTCTTCGATACGCCGGCGCCGACGCCGTCCTGACGGTCGCCCCCGGCGCCGAGACCGAGGTCCGGGAGGCCTTCGAAGTCGCCCATCGCCGGCTTTTCGGCTTCACGGAGGCGGACCGAGCCATCCTCGTCGCCCGGGTCGAAGCCGAGGCGGTGGAGGCGACGCTCCCACCCCGGTTCGCGCGACGCTCTCGCGACACCCCTGAGCCGCCGGACGCCCCTCCGGCGGCGGCGGCGGGCATCATTCAGATGACCTTCCGCTCGCAGTCCTTCGCCGCCCCCGTGCTGGACGCCGCCGCCCTGACCCGGATCGAGGGACCGGCCCTCATCGTCCGCGACGACACCCAGCTGGCCGTCCTGCCCGGCTGGCGGGCGGAGGGCGAGGAGGATGGCCTGATCCGCCTCGTCCGGACCGCCGGCGCGGAGCGGCGGGAGGTGCGCCTCGACCGGCCGGACCCGGTGACCCTGGAGCTCTTCAACCGCCGGTTCATGGGGGTGGCGGAGGCCATGGGGGCGGCCCTGGAGCGGACGGCGCATTCGGTCAACATCAAGGAGAGACTCGACTTCTCCTGCGCCCTCTTCGACGCCGACGGAGGTCTGGTGGCCAACGCCCCGCACATGCCGGTGCACCTGGGCTCCATGGGCGCCTCGGTCCGCGCGGTGCGCGAGCGGCGCGAAACCCTGCGCCCCGGTGAGGCCTTCGCGCTGAACAACCCCTATGCCGGGGGGACGCACCTGCCGGACGTCACCGTGGTCATGCCGGTCTTCACGCGTCCCGCCGAGGGCGCGGCGCCGGACCTGTTCGTCGCAGCCCGGGGACATCACGCGGACATCGGCGGCATACAACCCGGCTCCATGCCTCCCTTTTCGAAGACCCTCGAAGAGGAAGGCGTTCTTCTCGACGCCCTGCCCATCATGAGGGACGGAATCTTCCTTGAGGCAGAGGTTCGGGAGGCCCTTCTGGGCGGGCCCTGGCCCTGCCGGGCGCCGGACCGCAACCTGGCCGACATGAAGGCCCAGCTGGCCGCCTGCCAGGCCGGCGCCGACGCCCTGGCGGCCATGATCCGCGACAGCGGAGCCGAGGTGGTCGCCCGCTACATGACCTTCGTCCAGGCCAACGCCGCAAGCGCCGTGCGCCGGGCCCTGGGCCGCCTGTCGAACGGGGGCGCGAGGGTCCCCATGGATGACGGCGGCGAGATCGCCGTGCGCATCACCCTAGACGAGGACATGCGGGGGGCGGACCTCGATTTCACCGGCGCCTCCGACCCGTCGCCCTCGAACTTCAACGCGCCGTCGGCTATCGTCGACGCCGCCGTCCTCTATGTTTTCCGCACCCTGGTTGACGACGACATCCCGCTGACCGCCGGCTGCCTGGAGCCCCTGAGAGTCCGCACCCGCCCCGGCTCCCTGCTGGCGCCCAACCCGCCTGCAGCGGTGGTGGCGGGCAATGTCGAGACAAGCCAGCACGTGGTCGACGCCCTCTACGCCGCCCTCGGCGTCATGGCCAACGCCCAGGGCAGCATGAACAACTTCACCTTCGGGGACGCCGACCGGCAGTACTACGAGACCCTGTGCGGCGGGGCCGGGGCTTCGGCGCACGGGCCGGGCGCCAGCGGGGTGCACACCCACATGACCAATTCGCGCCTCACCGACCCGGAGATTCTCGAGCGGAGGTTCCCGGTGCGGCTGGAAACCTTCGAGATCCGCAAAGGCTCCGGAGGCGAGGGCGCCTTCCGAGGCGGGGACGGAGTGCGCCGCCGCGTGCGCTTCCTGGCCCCCATGGAGGCGGCCCTGCTCTCCAGCCGCAGGACCTATGCCCCCCAGGGCCTGGCCGGCGGCGGACCGGCCCTGCCGGGCGCCCAGCGCCTGATCCGGGCGGACGGCGCTATCCATCCCCTTGCAGGCTGTTTCTCGGTGACTGTCGCGGCCGGTGAGGCCATAGAGATCGAAACTCCCGGCGGGGGCGGCTACGGCCGGCCCGCCGCCACACCCGCGCCGGATTCCGAGACTAGCCCCGCCCGATGATCGCCTTCGTCCTCGCCTTGCTGCTCGCCGCCCAGGAGCCGCCGCCCGCCTCTGCGGAGGCCGACGCCCCGATGGCGACCGCCGAGCCGGCCACGGTTGCCTCCACCCCGCCCGATACGCCGCCGTCGGCCAGGACCCCGCCGCCCGCGAGGCCGGCCGGATGTTGCTCGAGGACGAAAGGAAGTTCATCGACCTGCCCAAGAGCCCCCTCTGGTGGGGCGAGGAAAAGGTCATCATCGGCGGG
>JBJTEN010000191.1:0-4521 GCA_046092925.1 Phenylobacterium sp.
GTATAGCCTGAAGCGCGACGAGGGCCGCCGCGCCAAGCGGCGCGACGCGCGCACCAGTCTTGGAGTCGGCGAGGCGTAGACAGGCGCGCTCGATATCGACCTCTGCCCACTTGAGGCCCTCGATCTCGCTCTTGCGGGCCCCGGTGAGGGTGAGCAGGCGGATCACGTTCAAGCCATGAGGATTGACGCCCTCAGCCTCGGCCGCCGCGAGGGCTGTGGTTAGGCTCGCCAACTCGGCGGCGGACAGGAAGCGTTGCGACTGGTTGTCCTTGAACCGCTCGACGCCCCGCGCGGGGTTGTCAGTGCGCAGGCCCTCACGCATCGCGAAGGCGAAGATCGCGCCCAAGAGGCCGAGCGTCCGCGTTGCCGTGCCCTTGCCGCCTCGCGCCGCCGGATCGTTGCGCTTGCGTGTCGCGACCTCGGCCAACGCCTTGCCCTTGAGGCCCTTCACACGCAACGCCTTGCGGGTGGGCTTTGCGGGCGCGGCCGACTTGCCCGAAGCGACGTCGCGCATGAACTTGGCGACCTCGGCCGTGGTGACGGCTGATACCGGGCGCTTGCCGAGTAATGGCTTGATGTGGGCGCGGATGCGGGCCTTGTCGGCGACGAGGGTGCTGGCCTTCTTGGTCGCGACGCCCTGCTCCAAGTAGAGGTCGCAGAGGGCCGAGACGTTCACTTCGTCGCGGGCGCGGTGCCGAACGGCCTGCGGGTCCTGGCCTAGACGCACCCGGCTCAAGACCTTGGCGGCTTCGTCGCGGGCTTCGTCCGGCGTCATCTCTCCGTGACGTGCGATCGTGTACTCTCGTCGCGGCGCGGAACGGCCTTCTCCGGCGCGATACCAGACGAAGTAGGTCTTGAGGCCCTGGGTAGAGACCTTCAGGCCGAACCCTTTCAGCTCGCTGTCCCAGACGCGATAGACAGCGTCCTCGGCCCGGGCCGCGTCCACTGTTCGCCGCCCGATCTTCACAATCCGCCGCCCGGTTTCCATTGCGTTCCTTTCCGTGGTGACTAGCACCCGCTAATCACCACCTAGTCACCACCGTTCGGGAAAAGCGGTGACAGGCATGGAATCTCGAAGCAAGAAAAATCTATTTGAATCAGATGGTTGGGAAAGGTGCGGACAGTCTCGGAAATTCCGGGAAACCGCTTTCTATAGCCCTCCGAAGGCAAAGGTCACACGTTCGAATCGTGTCGGGTGCGCCATTTTCATAAATGAAAACGTTTATTTGAACACCCACCCGCCGCTGGCCTCGTCGCGCCGGATTTGTGGTCCACACCCGGTCCACACCGTAGCGTTTGTTGAGACATTTTCGGCCGTCATTGGCGCAAGTAGGTCAGCCCCTTTCCTCAGTCGGACTCTGCCGACTTCTGGCGGAGTTTCAGGAGGTCAAGTCAGGAGTTCTGACCTGAGCCGGGCACCTATCGATGCGAGAGTAGGTCTCACCCGATAAGGTGCTGAGGCTGCCCTATGCGGGTCCGATGCTTGGCAAACCGTCAGCGACAGTGCATCGTCCAAATGTCTATCAGGGCTGTTCAGCAATTCTGTTGGGGATATAGGCATGGTCGTACTTCGATGGATTGCGTTCCTGCCAGCTGCGGCTGTTGGCGGATGGCTTGCCTACATGGTTGGCGGAGCTATCAACAATACATCTACTTATTTGTATGTGGGAGAGATAAAAGGATTTGTTAAGTTCGGCCTAGATTTCATAAACAACATGTTCCTAGGTATTGGATTTGTTTTTTGTGGAGTGAAGATTGCACCGCGTGCTCCGAAATTCGTAGGGATCACACTAGCTATTATCGTAATTGGATTCCCTATATCGGCTATCTTTACGTCTGGAATACCCATATCTTCGATTATTGAAGCTATTCAACAAGGCAGACTTTCGATTGTGGGGGTGCTGGGCACGATCTTCGGTGCCTGTGCGACTGCCTATGGTGCGGTAAGGGGCGAAGTCCAGCCGTTGCCTTCTCGGGGACGCCAGCCACGCTAGGACGTAGAGAGCAGCGTCACACTCACCAGGATCGTCTGCGCCATGGCCAGACCTCCCTGTTTGAGTTATTCCTAATCGACCCAACTGACAGATTGATGGCGGCCGCGCGGCGGGTTTTATCCGTCCTATCTTTCCGAAACTGCATTTGAAATTGTGGGTTCCGAGTCCGGTCGGCCCCGGTTCGACGGCCTTACCACTTTGGGGGTTGTGTATTGGCCAGACTCAGACTTTGGCGGGCTGCATGCTCGTTGCAGGAATGGAGATGGTAGCCTGCTGCCTGTCTGGCATATCACCCCCGCCCATGAGGTTCCTTTTACTTCGGTACCGGTTCGGTGTTGGGCGCTTCGCACTTGGCAAATCTCTCCGCCGTCTTGTCGTGGTATCTGCCAGGCGAAGGCAAACGTCACCCGTTCGAATCGTGTCGGGTGTGCCATCTTCCGTCTTGCAGACTTAGACCCCCTAGGGCGCGCGGCCCTCTGCCCACCGCCCCTGTGTCTAGCCGCCCCTCCCGCCCTCCAATAGACTGGACCCGTAACACCGGAGGCAGGGCGAGATGCACATCTGCGGCATGGTGATCCCGGTTCCGGAGGACCGGCTGGAGGACTACCGCCGGTGGGCGGAGGCCAGCGCGGCCTTCTTCCGCGAGTATGGCTGCCTCGAGATCGTCGAGAGCTGGGAGGACTTCGTTCCCGAGGGCAAGCAGACTGACTTTCGCAAGGCAGTCGCGGCCCTGCCGGGGGAGAGGATCGTCTTCACCTGGCAGGTCTGGCCCGACAAGGCCTTCCTGGAGGCCGCCGAGGAGAGGATGCACCAGGATCCCCGGATGGACAGCGCCGGGGCGCCGCCCTTTGACGCCTCCCGCCTGATCCTCGGCGCCTTCACGCCCCTGGTGGCGGCCGGGCGCTCCGGCGGTCCGTCCTGAGCCTGAGGGGATGGCGGCGCGCGTCCGCCGCCTTATCTTGACGGGGTCAACATCCCTGTATTTCATTATACGCCGTAAAGCTGGAGAGATTCACATGGACATGCAGGCCATCCTCGAGCGCCAGAAGGCCGCCCACCTGCGCGACCGCGAGGCCAGCGCGGCCCTGCGGATCGAGCGCATCGACCGCTGCATCCGCCTGCTGCGGGAGAACCGCCGGGAGATCGAGGAGGCGCTGAACACGGACTTCGGCTCCCGCTCGCGCGAGGCGACAGCCTTTACCGACATCGCCGGCTCCATTGGCCCCCTGCAGCACGCACGGGACAACCTCGCCAAGTGGATGCGCCCGGAGAAGCGCAAGCCGACGCCGGCGATCCTGGGCCTCTTCGGCGCCAAGGCAGAGGTGCGCTTCCAGCCCAAGGGCGTGGTGGGGGTGATCAGCCCCTGGAACTTCCCGGTGAACCTGACCTTCGCGCCCCTGGCGGGCATCCTCGCCGCCGGCAACCGGGCCATGATCAAGCCCTCGGAATACACGCCCGCCACCTCCGAGCTGATGCGGACGATGTTCGCCGGCGCCTTCTCGGAGGAGGAGATCGCCGTGGTCACCGGCGGGCCGGAAGTGGGCGAGGCCTTCTCGCGCCTGGCCTTCGACCACCTTATCTTCACCGGGGCGACCTCGGTGGCCCGCCACGTCATGAAGGCGGCGGCGGAGAACCTGGTGCCCCTGACCCTGGAGCTCGGCGGCAAGAGCCCGGTCATCCTCGGCAAGTCGGCGGACCTGTCCGTCGCCGCCGCCCGGGTGATGAACGGCAAGACCCTGAACGCCGGCCAGATCTGCCTGGCGCCCGACTATGTCCTGGCGCCGAAGGACCAGGTGGAGGGCTTTGTCGCCGCCGCCCGCGCCTCGGTCTCCACCCTGTTCCCGACGATCAAAGACAATCCCGACTACACCGCCATCATCGCCCAGCGGCACTATGACCGGATCACCGGCTATATCGACGACGCCCGGGCCAAGGGGGCGCGGGTGATCGAGCTGAAGCCCGAGGGCGAGGATCTGTCCCAGCAGCCGCACCGCAAGATCGCCCCGACCCTGATCCTGGAGCCCACCGACGACATGACGGTGATGCAGGAGGAGATCTTCGGCCCTGTCCTGCCGGTGAAGAGCTACCAGACCCTGGACGAGGCCCTGGACTATGTGAACGGCCGCGACCGGCCCCTGGGCCTCTACTATTTCGGCGACGACGCGGCCGAGCGGGAGGCGGTGCTCAGCCGCACCACGGCCGGCGGCGTGACGGTGAACGACGTGGTCATGCACGTGGCCCAGGAGGACCTGCCCTTCGGCGGCGTCGGCCCCTCGGGCATGGGCAGTTATCACGGCGTCGACGGCTTCCGGGAGTTCAGCCACCGCAAGGCCGTCTTCAGCCAGATGAAGAAGGACATCGGCCCCCTGAAGATGCTCCGCCCACCCTTCGGCCCCGGCATCCGCAAAATGCTGGACGGCCAGATCGGGGGGTAGGGCGCCTCTCAGGGCCGGAGGGTCACCCCATCCCCAGCGCAAGCAGGGCGAGGTCACGCCGCCTTGTCATGGCTCCACGCAGGCGCTCCAGG
>JBJTEN010000192.1:0-10741 GCA_046092925.1 Phenylobacterium sp.
GCCTTGCGCGCCAAAGCCCGTTCGCGAAGATCCATGGAATACGGAGCCGCCATCCTTGCTGACCTCCTCCAGCAGCAAGGGTGAATCACATCAGACCCGATTTGAGAATCCAGATTCCGCTAAAACACATCCCGCTCTAGATCCGGCGCCCCCTCACCCCGCCTCGCGGTGAGCTCCCCCGCAGGGGAGCAATGGCTCAACAATTCCTCCCCCTCTCGAGGGGGAGGTGGACCGCGCAGCGGGCCGGAGGGGGTCTGCCGAGGGGCCGTCGCCGGCCCCGCGCCGGATCAGAGCGACCGGGCCACGACCTCCTTCATGATCTCAGACGTGCCGCCGTAGATGCGCTGCACCCGGGCGTCGCGCCACAGGCGGGCGATGGGGTACTCGTTCATGTAGCCGGCGCCGCCGTGCAGCTGCAGGGCCGCGTCGCAGACCTCCCACTGCAGCTCGGTGTGGAAGAGCTTGGCCGCCGAGGCCTCCGCCGCCGTCAGTTCGCCCTGCAGGTGACGGGCCGTGCACCAGTCGAGGTGCGCCCATCCCGCCTGCAGCTTGGCCTTGAGGTTGGCCAGGGTGAAGCGGGTGTTCTGGAAATCGAAGACGGTCTGGCGGAAGGCCTTGCGGTCCTTGGTGAACTTCACCGCCTCGTCAAAGGCGCGCTGGGCGCCGGCCTGGCCGGCGATGGCGATCTGCAGCCGTTCCTGCGGCAGCTGGGTCATCAGGTAGACGAAGCCCTGGTTCTCCTGGCCCAGCAGGTTACCGACAGGGACCCGGACATCCTCGAAGAAGAGCTCGGAGGTGTCGGCGGAGTTCTGGCCGATCTTGTCCAGGTTCCGGCCGCGCCGGAAACCCTCGCGCGTCGCCTCGACCAGGATCAGGGAGATGCCCTTGGCGCCCTTGTCCGGGTCGGTCTTGGCCACGACGACGACAATGTCGGCGCTCTGGCCGTTGGTGATGTAGGTCTTCGATCCCGAGATGACGTAGTCGTCGCCGTCCCGGCGGGCCGTGGTGCGCACCCCCTGCAGGTCAGATCCGGCGCCCGGCTCGGTCATGGCGATGGCGGCGATGGCCTCGCCCGACACCATCTTCGGCAGCCAGACCTGCTTCAGGTCCTCGCTGGCGTAATGAATGAGATAGGGCGCGACGATGTCCGACTGCAGGGTGATGCCCGCCGTGGACCCGGCGTAGGTCAGCTCCTCGCCGATCACGGAGTTGTAGCGGTAGTCGAGGCCCAGGCCGCCGTATTCCGCCGGAACCTGCGGGCAGAGCAGGCCGGCCTCGCCGCAGGCCAGCCAGAAGGCGCGGTCCACTACGCCCTCCTCTTCCCAGCGGTCGAGGTTGGGGACGAGGTGCTGGGCGTAGACCTTGCGCACCTGCTCCCGGAAGATCTTCAGATCCTCGTCGAAGAGGGTGCGTGATGAGGTGTCGAGCATGGCGGCCTCCCGGGATCCGGTTTGAGGCTTCAGTCTATGCCGTCTCGCGCCGCATCAGGCGAGTCTCCGATCCCGCAGGCGCGGACGATGGCGGCGCGCAGCTCGGGAAGGCCGGTCCCCTTCTCCGAGGAGGTGGCGATCACCCCCGGGAAGGCGGCGGGACGCTTGGCGATGCGGGCCTCGGTGCGGGTGCGAACCGCTTCGACCTCGGCCGGCTTGAGCTTGTCCGCCTTGGTCAGGATCACCTGGTAGGAGACCGCCGCCTTGTCGAAGGCCGCCATGGGCTCCTCGTCCACGTCCTTCAGGCCATGCCGGGCGTCGATCAGCAGATAGGCCCGGCGCAGGTTGGGCCGGCCGCGCAGGTAGTCGCGGCCCAGGGCCTGGAACTTCTTCACCTCGCCCTTGGCGGCCCGGGCCCAGCCGTATCCGGGCAGGTCCACCAGGCGCAGACGGCCGTCGACGACGAAGAAGTTGACCTCGCGGGTCCGCCCCGGCTCGTTCGAGGCTCGCGCCAGGTGCTTCTGGCCGACCAGGGCGTTGATCAGGGACGACTTTCCCACGTTGGAGCGGCCGGCGAAGGCCACTTCCGGCAGGTCCGGCTCCGGCAGGCCGGCCACCGAGACCGCGCCCATCATGAACACCGCCGGCCGGGCGAACAGAACGCGCGCCGCCTCGATCTCCTCGTCGGAAGAGTCCCCCGGATCGGGTTCCCGGGCGTCCCCGGGGCTCACCCGGGGGCCCTTCGCGCCTTCAGGCGATTCAGGAAGTCGTCGATAGGGTTATCCACCTGATACTTCCGCATGATGACATACTGCTGGAGGATCGTGAGAATGTTGCTCCAGGTGTAGTAGATCATCAGGCCTACTGACAGAGACGCCAGGACGAAGGTGAAGATCACCGGCATGAGCTCCATGATCCTCTGCTGTATCGGGTCTGGAGCAGGCGGGCTCATCTTCATGGAAAGCCACTGCGTAATGCCGTAGGCCAGGGGCCAGACACCGATGTGCAGGTAGGTGTTCAGGAAACCGCCGATAAAGGGGGTCGTCGCAGGATCCCAGGGGATCAGACCGAACAGGTTCAGGAGGGTTGTCGGGTCGCGGGACGAGAGGTCCTGAATCCAGCCGTAGAAGGGCGCATGGCGCATTTCGATGGCGACGGAAAGCACCTTGAACAGGGCCAGAAAGACCGGAATCGTCGCCAGCATGGGCAGGCAGCCCATCAGCGGATTGATCTTCTCGGACTGGTAGAGACGCATCAGCTCCTGCTGCTGCTTCTGCGGGTCGTCCTTCCAGCGAGCGCGCAGTTCCTCGACCTGGGGCTGGACCTTCTTCATCTTGGTCAGGGACTCGTAGGACAGGTTGGCCGGGTAGAACATCAGCAGCTTGACCACCACGGTCAGCGCAAGGATGGCGAGCCCGAAGCTGCCGAGCAGGCCGTTGAAGACCTCGAGCAGCCAGAAGGCGGGCTTGGTGATGAAGAACAGCCTGCCCCAGTCGACGGCGTCCTCGAACCGCGGAATCCCCAGCGTGTCCTCGTAGGTCCTGAGGACCGGAACCGTCTTGGCGCCGGCGAAGAGACGGCTCACGTGGGTATAGGTCCCGCCGGGCTGCACGACCCTTGGCTGGGCGACGAAGTTAGCCTCGAAGATGTCGACGCCAGAGACCTGGGTGGTCCTGTAGGCTGCGTTCACCTTTTCTGTCTGCTCGGGAACCACCGCCGCCAGCCAGTACTTGTCGGTGATGCCCAGCCAGCCGCCGGTGGCCGAGAACCCCTTCTCCTCCTCCTTCCTCAGCTGGTTGTAGTTCAGCATCTCCAGGACGCCGTCCATGACCCCGACGGCGCCTTCATGGGCGTTCATCGCGGGGACTGCGGGGGAGCCGCGCCGCTGGACTGCGGCATAGGGTGCGATCGTCACGGGATTGGACAGGCTGTTCGCGACCGTATCGGTGATCGTGAACATGAACTTGTCGTCCACCTCGATCCGCCGGGTAAAGGCCAGCCCCTGGCCTGCATCGTACCGGAGCACCACCGGCCGGCCGGGGGAGAGCCGGTCGCCCTGCACGAGGGTCCACTGGGAGGCGGACGAGGGCAGGCCCGGCAGGTTGGCGCCGGTCCATCCGAACTCGGCGAACCAGGCGTCGCGCATCCCCTCGGGCCGCAGCAGCTCTACAGGAGGCGACTCCGGATCAACGGTGACCCGATAGTCCCTCAGGAAGAGATCGTCGATCCGGCCTCCGCGCAGCGACAGGGAGCCCTGGAGGGCCGGTGTGTCCACCGTAACCCGGGGGGAGCCGCCAAGCGCGGCGGCCCTTGAGACATAGACCGGACCCTCCGGCCGCATGGCCGCCGCCGGCGAGCCGGACGGCTGGACGGCCTGGGCGCCTTCACGGGCCCTCAGCTCGGCCTCCCGCTGCTCGTTCTGCGGGCCCAGCACCAGGGCCTGGTAGCCGAACAGCAGGGCGAGGGAGAGAACGACGAAGAGGATCGTATTGCGGTTCGTATTGTCGGGCATTCGATCGCGCGCTCAGTCTGTTAAGGAAGGGGCGCGGTCAGGCGCGCGGACAGGGCGGTCGCCCTCGGTCGCGAGGCTTATCAGCGCGGTTTTCACATCGTCAAGGAGACGCGGCCAGGGACGCGCGGGGGTTCCGCCCCGGGCGATCAGGACATAGTCGCACCCAGGGTGCCCGAGGCCGGGAACCAGGAGGCGCGCCGCCTCCCTGAGCCTGCGCTTTGCGCGGTTCCGGATCACGACGCCGCCGATCCTGCGGGTCGCCGTGAATCCGACGCGGATCAGGGGGTCGCCATCCTGACGGTCACGAACCTGCATCAGCACGGCGCCGCGCGCGCACGACCTTCCACGGGCCGCTTCAAGGAAGCCCGGGCGCGTCTTGAGGCGCTCAATGGGGGGGGCGGGTTCCTCCATCCGGAGGGCCCTTCAACCTGCCGGCGTCGCGCCGTCAGGCGGTCAGCCGCTTGCGGCCCTTGGCGCGACGACGGCCGATGACCTTGCGGCCGTTCTTGGTGGCCATGCGGGCGCGCCAGCCGTGACGGCGCGCGCGCACGAGACGGGAGGGCTGAAATGTGCGCTTCACGGGACCAGCTCCGGGGGCAAACGAGGCGCGGGGAATAAGGGATGCCCGATCCCCTGTCAATGCCGCCCGCCTGCAGGCCGGCCGGTTGCGCCGTCAAAGGTCGGGCCGGATGATGGTCTTGCCCACCACGGTCCGCTCGGCCAGGGTGTCGAAAGCTTCCCGCCAGCTGTCCAGTGGGAACTCCCGGTCGACCCGGGGGCGCATGGCGCCCTCGGCGGCCAGCTTCCAGATGGCCTCGTTGTTTTCGCGGCCCTTCTCAGGGAACTTCCGGCCATACTCGCCGGCCCGGACCCCCATGACCGAGAAACCCTTGATCAGGGCGTAGTTGACAGGCAGCACCGGCAGGCGACCGGACGTGAAGCCGATGGACAGGATCCGGCCGTCAAAGGCGATGCAGCGCACGCTCTCGTCGAAGACATCGCCGCCGACCGGATCGAAGATGACGTCCGCACCGCGCCCGCCGGTGATCTCCTTGACCCTGTCCTTGAAGCCCCTGGTCACGTTCACCACGGCGTCCGGGGCATACTCCTTCTCGATGATCGCCAGCTTGGAGTCGGAGGCCGAGGCGGCGATGACCCGGCAGCCCAGGTGACGGGCCAGGTCCACGGCGGCCAGGCCTGTGCCCCCGGCCGCGCCATGCACGAGGACCCACTCGCCCGGCTGAACCTGGGCCCGACGGACCAGGGCGACCCAGGCGGTGAGGTAGCAGACCTGATAGCCGGCGGCCTGGCCATAGGTCATGGCCTCGGGCTTGCGGTGCAGGGCGGCGGCGGGGCTGACGGCGTACTCGGCGAAGGCGCCGGTGTGCGAGCCCCCCGCCACGGCGTCGCCGGGTTTCCAGGCGGTGACGCCCTCGCCCACCGCCACCACGTCTCCGGCCATCTCCATGCCCGGGGTGAAGGGCACGGGCGGCTTGTGCTGGTGCTCGCCGCGGGTCTGCATGAGATCGGGGAAGTTCAAGGCGCCCGCCCGGACCTTGACCAGCACCTCCCCCGGCCCGGGAACCGGGTCGGGCAAGTCCTTGACCCGGCAGCCGGCGTACTCCGGGGCCAGTTCCTCGACGACGAGCGCACGCATGGGTCAGTCCTTCTGAAGGGGTTGGGAGAGCCGGGCGGCGACCAGGCCGGCGATCTCCGCGCAGGCCCTGCGGGCCTCCGGGACCACGCCGCCAAAGGCCGTGAAGCCGTGGACCAGGCTGTCATAGCGTCGATAGTCCACCAGCACGCCGGCATTGGCGAGACGGCGGGCGTAGGCCCCCCCCTGGTCGCCCAGGGGATCGAAGCCGGCGGGGGCGAACACCGCCGGCGGCAGGCCCGACAGGTCCGCGGTCTGGCCCGGCGCATTGCGCGGATCGGCGGGATCCCCGCCGGGCGGGAGATAATGTCCGACGAACCAGTCCATCGTGGCCCGGTCCAGGGGAAAGGCGTCGGCGAAGACCGTCATGGACGGGGTCTCGCTGGCCAGGTCCAGGCAGGGATAGACCAGTAACTGAAGGTCGGGTCCGGGTTCACCGATCCGCCTCATCTCCTGGGCCAGGGCGGCGGCGAAAAGCCCGCCCATCGAGTCCCCGCCGATGGCCGCCCGCCCGGGAGGCGCGCCCAGGGCCCCGGCCTTGTCCCTGGCCCAGCGGAAGGCCGCCAGGACATCCTCGTATCCCGCCGGGAACCGGTGCTCGGGGGCCAGACGGTAGTCCACGGACAACACCGGTCCGCGCAGGGTCTCGGCCAGCCGACCGCAGAAGCCCTCGGCGGTGTCGAGATCGCCGATCACCCCGCCGCCCATGTGGGCGAAGACCAGGATGGGAATATCCGGCAAGGGCCGTGAGGGCCGATAGAGGCGGGCGGGCCGGTCGCCCTCGCCCCCGGGAACCGTCAGGGCCTCGATCCGCACGCCGGGAGGCGGGGCCTCGGCGGTGGCGCGCAAGGCCGCGGCGCTGGCGCGTCGAGCCTCCTCGGGGATCATTGCGCTCATCTGCCGGCCCCGGCGCGCCCCGGCCGCCAGGAACTGCAGGCGCGGGTCAAGGGTCCGCCCCGCCCGGTAGGTCGCCGCGCCGCCGGACAGCAGGCGCAGGACGGGCGCAGGGAGGGACAGGATCCAGGACAGGACAGCCCGCCCATGGCTTGCGCGGGTCATCGGGGAGCCTCGACGAGACCTGCGGTGCCCCGGAGGATGAGGGTGGCGGCGAAGTCCGTTGCAGCCGCAGTGTCCACAGGACGTCGGGTCAGCATTTTCCAGCCGATTTCCCTTGCGAGGCCGATGCAGGCGGCGGCGAGGTAGTCGGCGTCGACTCCCTGCGCTCCGCCACGCTCCGCCTCATCGACGATGGACCGGCGCACCTCCTCGAAGACGGCGGCCGTTTCCGGAGTCTCGCCCATCGAGACCTCGCCCGCCTCCCCGGCCGTCCGGCGGGACATCCAGCTGTCGTGCTCGCTGGCCAGGAAATCGTAATAGGCGCCGAGGGCGCCGCGTACGAACTCCTCCCAGGTCCGGGCCTGTTCGCGATGGGCCTTGAGCACCGGGGAGAATCGTCGCGCGCCGTCGCGCGAGAGGGCGGCCGCCACCTCCACCTTTGACCGGAAGTAGTTGTAGAAGGTGCCGGCGGCCAGTCCGGTCCTGCGGATGATGTCCCTCACGGTGACGGTCTCAATGCCCGCCTCGCCAAACACCTCGCGGGCGGCGTCCAGGATGGCCTGACGGTTCTGCGCCTTGGTGATCTCGCGCTTTCCGGCAGGGGCGAGGGCGGTGTCGGGCATGGACTCGCTCAAAAGATGACGCGCGTCACCATAGGACATCGCGCGCCGGCGTCGAGACCTCGCCTATCGCCGCAAGGACGCCGTTGCCGCCCGGATGGCGCGGAACTCCGAGCCCTCCTTCCAGTCCGGCCACCGGCGGGAACTGGCGAGCTCCCGTCCAAGGTCATGGAGCAGGGCCCCGTCCTGAGCCGCCCCCGCCAGGTTCCAGTCGGGAGACCACTCGTCAGCGGGCTGGTGGTAGCGGTAGGTCGTGTAGTCCCTGGCCAGGGCCTCGCCCCGGGCCCGGCCGCCCTCGACCAGGTCCTGGCCGGAGCCGAAGGAGATGGCCGGCACGCCGCGCTTGGCGAAAGGAAAATGGTCCGAACGGAAGAAGAAGCCGGCGCCCGGGTTGGGATCGGGCGTGTAGGTCCGGCCCCGCTTGGCGCCCAGGGCCACCAGGTCGTCCTGAAGGGTCAGGGGCGCCTCGCCGGAAGTCGTGAAATCCCGGGCAGGGCCGGCGCTGGAGGCGCCGTCCATGTTGATCACCCCCGCCGTCGTCGCCAGCGGATAGAGCGGGTTGGCGGCATAGTACTCCGAGCCCAGCAGACCACGCTCTTCGGCGGTCACGGCCAGGAAGACCACCGAGCGGTCGGGGGCCGGCGCGCGGGCGTACTGGCGGCTGACCTCGAGGAGAGAGGCGATCCCCAGGGCGTTATCCCTGGCGCCATTGTAGATCCGGTCTCCCCTGGCGTCCGGCGCGCCCACACCCAGATGGTCCCAGTGGGCCGTGTAGATGACGGTCTCATTGGCATGCCGGCGTCCCGGCTTCCGCGCGACGACATTCTTCGAAACGATCTTCTGCGCCCGGACGGCGTAGTCGGTGGAAAAGGTCACCCCGGTCAGCTCGACAGGGCGGAAGTCCCGGGTCCGGGCCTTGGCCTTCAGGGCCTCGAAGTCTAGACCCGCCGCCTTGAACAGCTCCACCGTCGCGTCGCGCTGGATCCAGCCCTCGAGCGGCGCGTGGGAGTCTGCAGGATTGGCGCGGATGATGTCGAAGAGGGTGCTGGTGTTGGAGTTCTTCACCGTCGCCCAGCCGTAGGACGCCGGATCGGTCTCGTGGATCACCAGGAAGCCGACCGCGCCGCGGCGGGCGGCTTCCTCGAACTTGTAGGTCCAGCGGCCGTAATAGGTCATGGCCTTGCCGCCGAAATCACCCTCGCCGGTCTCGAAGTCCGGGTCGTTGATCAGCACCAGGCCGATCTTGCCCTTCATGTCGAGGCCCTTGAAGTCGTCCCAGTTCCGCTCGGGCGCGGTCACGCCATAGCCGATGAAGACCATGGGGACGTCCTTCAGGGTCAGCCGGCTGATCCCGGTCTGGGCGGCGCGGATGGCGATCTCCTCGCCCTGGGTCCAGGCGCGGGTCTGGCCGCCGACGTTCACGCTGACCGCCACCGGGCCCTCGGTGTCGAAGCGGGCCAGGGGCACGTCCTGGGTCCAGGCGCGGGTCCCGTCCTTCTGCAGGTCGCCGCCGGGCTGCAGGCCGAAGCTTTTGAACTGCTCGACGAGGTAGGCCACGGTCTTGCGTTCGCCCTCGGTATCCGGGGCGCGGCCCTCGAAGGCGTCGTCCGACAGCACCTTGACATGCTGGGTCAGACGGGCCGGGTCGAGGTCGGCCGCCAGGGCGGGGACGGAGATCAACAGGGCCGACAGGCCGGCCAGGAGGGTGCGCTTGAGGGTCATTCCGTTCCCCGGAGAAAAAGAGCTGGCGGTCTGATTAGCCTCTGGCGCCGGCGCCCGCCAGCGGCGCGCCGTCAGATTTCCCCGCGCAGCACCCGGGCGAAGAGGTCCGGGTTGACATTGCCTCCCGACAACACCAGGCCGACGCAGGCGCTAGGCGGGATCCCGGGAATCCTGCCCGCCATCAGGGCGGCCAGCCCGACGGCGCCGCCCGGCTCCACCACCAGCTTCAGGGTGGAGAAGGCCAGGCGAAGAGCTGCGGCGACTTCGGCGTCGCTCACCGTCACGATAGCCGAGAGGCGTTCGCGCAGGATCGGGAAGGTCAGCTCCCCCGTCGACGGGGTCTCCAGGGAATCGCAGAGGGTCCGCACGGTGGGCGCCGCCGTCTCGCGCCGACCGCTGACCAGGGACCGTCGGGCGTCATCATAGAGTTCGGGTTCGACCCCCACGATCCGGGTCCGGGGCGACAGGGTCTGCACCGCCAGGGCGACCCCGGCCATGAGGCCGCCGCCGCCGACCGGGCCGACGACGAGGTCCAGCTCCGCCCCCAGGGCCTGCGCCTGCCGGGCCAGCTCCAGCCCCGCGGTGCCCTGCCCCGCGATGATGTCCGGATCATCGTAGGCCGGCACGATCACCGCCCCCCTGTCGCCGGCCAGCCGGGCGGCGATGGCCTCCCGGCTCTCGGTCATGCGGTCATAGAAGACCACCTCGGCGCCGTAGCCGCGGGTGGCCTCCACCTTCACCGCCGGGGCGTCGGCCGGCATGACGATCACCGCCGGCATGTCCAGCAGCCGGGCGGCGAGGGCCACGCCCTGCGCATGATTGCCCGAGGAAAAGGCCACCACCCCGCGAGGGCGGTCGGCGGGGGCGATCTGCGACAGGCGGTTGTAGGCGCCGCGGAACTTGAAGGCCCCCACCCTCTGCAGGGTCTCGGGCTTGATCAGCACCCGGAGGCCCAGCCTCTCGTTCAGCGCCGGGCTCTCGATCAGGGGCGTGACCACGGCCTGGCCCGCCAGCCGCTCCGCCGCCGCCTCGATGTCGGCGAAGGCCAGGACGCTCACCGGGCGAAGACCATGGCGTCGTCGGTGAAGGCCTTGAACTCCAGGGCGTTACCCGACGGGTCGAGGAAGAACAGGGTCGCCTGCTCGCCAGGCTGGCCCTGGAAGCGGACCTGGGGCGGGATGATGAAGTCCACCCCCGCCGCCTCCAGCCGGTCAGCGAGCGCCCGCCAGGACGCCAGGTCCAGGATCACCCCGAAATGGCGGACGGGCACGTCCTCGCCGTCCACGGGATTGGTCGCGACACCCTCCGGCGCGGCCGCCAGGTGGGCCACGAACGGGTGGCCGTGAAAGTCGAAGCCCACCCACTCCGGGCTCGACCGCCCCTCGGCGCAACCGAGCAGGCCGCCATAGAAGGCGCGGGCCTCGGCGAGGTCGCGGACGGGAAAGGCGAGGTGGAAGCGAGGTCTGTCCATGGTTCCGTCCTAGCGCCCGGAGACCGACGGCTCCAGACCAAAACCCCTTGACGTCGGCCCCGCCCGCCTGTCTATCCCCCGCGGACCGGAAGTCCGGCGCGACGGCGCGCCCCTTCGGGTCCAGACATTGCAGACCCTCCCCCCGCCGAGCGCCTGTCGAAGGGCGGGAAGGGAGTCGCCGGCAGGCGGCGGACGCATATCTGACAGGATCACATCATGGGCAACGTCACCGTCATCGGCGGCCAGTGGGGCGACGAGGGCAAGGGCAAGGTCATC
>JBJTEN010000193.1:0-5703 GCA_046092925.1 Phenylobacterium sp.
GCCTTGCGCGCCAAAGCCCGTTCGCGAAGATCCATGGAATACGGAGCCGCCATCCTTGCTGACCTCCTCCAGCAGCAAGGGTGAATCACATCAGACCCGATTTGAGAATCCAGATTCCGCTAAAACACATCCCGCTCTAGACCTGCGCGAAACCCAGGCTGCGCCTCAAGGCGTCCGGACCTAGGCGGGCCAGGTCTCCGGGCTCAGGGCCAGAACCTCGCCGGCGAAGTGAAGGCCGCCGCAGATCACCACCCGGGGCGCCGGCCCCTCGCCCCCGAGGGCCAGGGCCACGGCGTCGCTGACATCCGGGGCGGTCTCCACCGTCAGTCCCTCCGCCCTCGCCGC
Source organism: Phenylobacterium sp. (assembly GCA_046092925.1). GTDB lineage: Bacteria > Pseudomonadota > Alphaproteobacteria > Caulobacterales > Caulobacteraceae > Phenylobacterium. The sequence continues at coordinate 346 of JBJTEN010000193.1, forward strand.
CTCGGCCAGGGCCTCCGGCGAGAGCGCGGTGGGCGAATCGAAGGTGGTGGCTACGACCTTGAGCGGCTGGTCCCGGAAGGCGGCGAAGAAGCCCCTCGGATCCTTCCGCGCAAACTGGCCCACGACCAGGACCAGGGGGCGTCCGTCCCGGGCGCCCATCTCGCCGCAGGTCCGGGCTAGGGCCTCCGCGCCGTGCGGGTTGTGGGCGCCGTCGAGCCAGAGGTCCGAACCCCTCGCCGCGGCCAGCCGCCCAAGGGGACCTTCCTTCAGGCGCTGGAAACGGCCCGGCCAGGTCGCTGTCTCGACGCCGCGGACCAGGGCCGCCTCCGTGATGCGGGGATCGCCCAAGGCCCGGAGGGCGAGGGCGGCGAGGCCTGCATTGTCGAACTGATGTGGACCCGGCAGGGCCGGCGGCGGCAGGTCGAGCAGGCCATCCGGCGTCTGGACCAACAACCGACCCCGTTCCCTCCAGATGTCCGCATCCCGGCCCACCAGGGTCAGGGGCGCCCCGAGGGATTCCGCCTCCGCCAGAATCACCGCCAGGGCCTCGTCCCGCTGCCTGGCGCAGACCACCGGCCTGTCCGCCTTGATGATCCCGGCCTTCTCCCATGCGATCTTCGAGAGTTCGGGGCCCAGCATCTCCAGATGGTCGTAGTCCACCGGGGTGATCACCGAGACGGCGGGGGAGGGAAAGATGTTGGTGGCGTCGAAGCGACCGCCCAGGCCGACCTCGATGAGGCAAAGATCGGCCGGGGTCTCGGCGAAGGCCGTGAAGGCCAGGACGGTGGTGATCTCGAAGAAGCTGATGGGCTGGCCCGCATTGACGGCCTCAAGCCTGTCGGTGAGGTCCTCAAGGGCCTCATCGGAGATCAGCTTCCCGGCGACGCGGATGCGTTCGGCGAAGCGCACCAGGTGGGGCGAGGTCAGGACATGAACGGTGAGGCCGGCGGCCTCGGCCATGGCCCTCAGGAAGGCGGTTGTCGAGCCCTTGCCGTTGGTGCCGGCCACGTGAATCACCGGCGGCAGGCGCAGGTCCGGGCGCCCGAGGGCCTCGAGCAGTCGCTCGACCCGGCCCGTGGTGAGGTCGATCAGCGAGGGATGATTCGCTCTCAGGCGCTGGATGACGGCGTCGGAGGCCCGGATCGGATCGTACATGGTCCCGGTTTGCTGGCGGCGGTCAGGCCGCGCGGGCCCTGGCGCGACCCAGCATGAGGGTCTTCAGAACCGAGGCCAGCACGCCGGGAAGCTCGGACCGGGCGGCGACCAGATCGACCATCCCCCGCTCCATGAGAAACTCAGCCCTCTGGAAACCCGGCGGCAGGACCTCGCGGATGGTCTGCTCGATCACCCGCCGGCCCGAGAAGGCGATCATGGCGTTGGGCTCGGCGATGTGGATGTCGCCCAGCATGGCGTAGGAGGCCGAGACCCCGCCCGTGGTCGGGTCGGTCAACACCACGATATAGGGCAGGCCCGCCGCCTTGACCTCGTTGAGGGCCAGGGTGGTGCGGGCCATCTGCATCAGGGAGAGGGTCCCCTCCTGCATGCGGGCCCCACCCGAGGCGGTGAAGATGACGAGGGGGACCTTGCGGCGGACGGCCTCCTCGGCGGCCTTGATGAAGGCCTCGCCGGCGCCCATGCCCAGGGAGCCGCCCATGAAATTGAAGTCCTGGACGACGACCACCGCAGGCTCGCCGCGGATGGTCCCGAAGCCGATGGCCATGGAATCCTGCTCGCCGGTCGCCTTGCGCGCCGCCTTCAGGCGGTCGGCGTAGGGCTTCTCGTCCGGGAACTTCAGGGGATCGTCCACGACCACAGGAGAGGAAATGCGCTCGAACCGGCCCTCGTCGAAGGTGTAGCGCAGGCGCTGGGCCGCGCCGATCCGCATGTGGCTGCCGGACGGCGTTACCCAGAGAGCGGCCTCGAGGTCCGGTCTGTAGAGCATCTCCCCGGTATCGGGGCACTTGACCCAGAGATTATCGGGGGTCTCTCGCTTCGCCACCAGGTTCCGGACGCCGGGAGCGATCTTGGCGAGCCATCCGCCACGCTCGCGGGGAGCCTGGACCGGCTTCCCGGTTTTCTCGTCCCTGTGGTCCGCCATCGCCATACTGCGCCTATGCCCCGCGATCCGGCGTCCTCGCCGTGTGGACAGACTTAGCCAGAGCCGCGACTTTTGTAAGCACCCGGGTGGTCACGTCTTCGTTTGCCTCCAGAGCGTCGGCGACCTCGTCGACCAGGGCCGAGCCCACCACGACGGCGTCGGCGATGCGGGTGACCTCGGCGGCCCTCTCCACGGTGCGGACGCCGAAGCCGACGGCCACCGGCAGGCCGGAGGCGGCCCGGACCCGCTCGACATTGGGCGCCACGGCGCCGGCGTCGGCCTCTTTCACGCCGGTCACGCCGGCGACGGAGACGTAGTACACAAAGCCCGAAGTGCGCCGAACCACCACCGGCAGGCGGGCGTCATCCGTGGTGGGCGTGGCGAGCCGGATCAGAGACATGTCGCAGGCGTCCAGGGCGTCGGCCAGGGGATCGGCCTCCTCCGGCGGAATGTCCACAACGATCAGCCCGTCCACGCCAGCCTCTGCGGCGGCGCGGGCGAAGGCGGCGTACCCAGGGGTCTCGAGTGGGTTGGCGTAGCCCATCAGGATGACCGGGGTCTCGGCGTCCTTGCGGCGGAAGGCGGCGACCAGGTCGAGGCTTTTCTGCAGCGTCATGCCGCGGGACAGGGCCCGCTGGGCGGCGCGCTGGATCGGCGGGCCCTCAGCCAGAGGATCGGAGAAGGGGAAACCCACTTCGATCAGGTCCGCACCGGCGGCCGGCAGGCCTTCGAGGATGGCGAGGGCGGTCTCCGGGTCCGGGTCGCCAGCCATGACGTAGGTGATAAAGCCGGCCCTGCCCTCGGCGCGCAGCCGTGCGAAGCGGGCGTCGATCCGTGCGCGGCTCAAATCGTACGCCCCAGGGCCTGGGCGACCGTGTTGACGTCCTTGTCGCCCCGGCCCGAAAGGTTGACCACGACGATCCCGTCAGGACCCAGCCCGGTGCAGATTTCCGGCAGGCGGGCCAGGGCGTGGCTGGTCTCCAGGGCCGGGATGATCCCCTCGAGCTCCGCGCACAGCTGGAAAGCGTCGAGGGCCTCGCGGTCGGTGCAGGTCATGTACTCCGCCCGTCCGACATCGTGCAGGAAGGCGTGTTCGGGACCGATTCCGGGATAGTCGAGGCCGGCCGAGATCGAATGGGCCTCGGTGATCTGCCCCACGCTGTCCTGGATCAGGTAGGTGCGGTTGCCGTGGAGCACGCCGGGCCGGCCGCCGTTGATGGCCGCCGCATGGCGATCGGTGTCCATGCCGTCGCCCGAGGCCTCGACGCCGATCAGGCGGACGCCCTCGTCGTTGAGGAAGGGGTGGAACATGCCGATGGCGTTCGAGCCGCCGCCCACGCAGGCCACGACCGCATCGGGAAGACGGCCCTCGATCTCGAGGATCTGCTCGCGGGTCTCCCGGCCGATCACCGCCTGGAACTCGCGGACCATCTCGGGATAGGGGTGCGGCCCGGCGGCCGAGCCGATCAGGTAGTAGGTGTCATGGACATTGGTGACCCAGTCGCGAAGGGCCTCGTTCATGGCGTCCTTGAGGGTGGAGGACCCCGAGGTCACGGGCTCGACCCGGGCCCCCAGAAGGTTCATCCGGAAGACGTTCGGCTTCTGCCGCTCGACGTCCACAGCCCCCATGTAGACCACGCAGGGCAGGCCGAAACGGGCGCAGACCGTGGCGGTGGCCACGCCGTGCTGGCCCGCCCCGGTCTCGGCGATGATGCGCGTCTTGCCCATGCGCATGGCCAGCAGGATCTGGCCCATGCAGTTGTTGATCTTGTGCGCGCCGGTATGGTTCAGCTCCTCGCGCTTCAGATAGACCTTGGCGCCGCCGAACCGGCGGGTCAGGCGCTCGGCGAAGTAGAGCGGGCTGGGCCGGCCGACATAGTGCTTGAGGTAGCCGTCGAGCTCGCCGCGGAAGCCCGCATCGGCCATGGCGGCGCGGAAGGCCGCCTCCAGCTCATGCACCAGGGGCATGAGGGTCTCCGGGACATATCGGCCGCCATAGTCGCCGAAGCGACCGGTCGGATCGGGATAGGCGGAATAGTCGTTGAGCGGGGCGATCTGGTTCATTTCAGGCCTGTGGGCGGGCTCGGCGGACGGCGTCGAGAAAGGCCGAGATCAGGGTTGCGTCCTTTAGTCCGGGACCGCGCTCCACGCCAGAGGAAACGTCGGCCATCGGGGCCCCGGAGACCTGCAGGGCCTCGGCCACGTTCCAGGGGTCCAGGCCACCGGCGAGGAACCAGGGACGCGCGGGGCGGAAGTCCTTCACAAGGGACCAGTCAAAGGCCATGCCCAGGCCGCCGGTCAGGGCGGCGCCCTTCGGCGGGCGGGCGTCGAGCAGGAGATGGTCGACGATACCGCTCCAGTCCCGGGCGGCGTCAAGGTCCGTAGCGTCGCCCACCGGCAGGGCGCGGATCAGCCCCGCCCCCGTGCGGTCGGCCAGGGCTTGGGCGCGAGCGGGGGGCTCCTGGCCATGCAGCTGTAGGAAGTCTGGCGCGAGGGTCCGGGTGATGCGGTCGATGAGATCGTCCCCGGCGTCGACCGTGATGGCGCAGATTCGCACCCCGGCCGCGCGGGCCGGCGTCGCCAGGCGGGCGGCGGCCTCGGGATCCACACAGCGCGGGCTGGGCGCAAAGAAGTTGAAGCCCAGCCAGCCCGCGCCGCCGCGCACGGCGGCCTCGACCGCCTCGGGCGTGGACAGTCCGCAGATCTTGGCGGGAACGCGCATGGCCGCCATTAGGGGCCGGCGCGCCCTCACTTCAAGAGGAGAAGGTCAGCGGCCTGACTTCAGGAGGTCGCGGATCTCGGTCAGGAGGGTTTCCTCTGCAGAGGGCGCCCTTGGCGGGGCCTCTGCGGCCTGGGCGCGGCGAAGGGTGTTGACCCCCTTGACCAGGAGGAAAACCACCCAGGCCACGATCAGGAACTGGATCACCGTGTTGGCGAAGGCGCCGTAATGGATGGCGACCATTTCGTCGGCCTTGGTGGCGGGGTTGTCCGCCTTCAGCACCCAGTTCATGTGCGAAAAATCGACACCGCTGGTCAGAAGGCCGATGGGCGGCATGACGACGTCCTCGACCAGGGCGGTGACGATCTTCCCGAAGGCGCTGCCGATGATGACGCCGACCGCCAGGTCGACGACATTGCCCCGCGCGATGAATTCGCGGAACTCGCTCAGAATGGACATGGCTTCCCCCCTTCAACACCGCCAGCAAGGGGCGGCGGATACCTAGACTCAGGACCCATTAATGGGATTCCCAATCGGATGG
>JBJTEN010000194.1:0-6936 GCA_046092925.1 Phenylobacterium sp.
CCCAGCTCGAGGAGCTGGCCAAGCTGGCCGAGACACTCCCCGGCGGCGGGCTCCCCGGCACTCTCCCAGGCGGCGTGAAGCTGCCCGGCCACCCGGGCGGCGGCGAAGACGTCGAGGCCGTCGATCTTCTCGGAGACGCCAAGGAACTTGATGGGCAGGCCGGTGACAGCCCGCATGGACAGGGCCGCCCCGCCGCGTCCGTCGCCGTCGGCCCGGGTCAGGACCAGGCCGGTGAGGGGCAGGCGCTCATGAAAGGCCCTGGCGGTGCGCACGGCGTCCTGGCCTGTCAGGCTGTCCGCCACCAGCAGGGTCTCATGCGGCTGGGCGCTGGCGGCGATCTCGGCCGCTTCGGCCATCATGGCCTCGTCGACCGTGGTGCGGCCCGCGGTGTCCAGGATGAGGACGTCGAAGCCCTGAAGCCTGGCTGCGGAGAGCGCGCGGCGCGCAATGTCCGGCGCCGACTGACCTGCGGCGATAGGCAGGCTGTCCACGCCCGCCTGGACCGCCAGGGTCGCCAGCTGCTCCATGGCCGCCGGGCGACGGGTGTCGAGAGAGGCCAGCAGGACCTTCTTGCGCTCGCGGGACAGGCGCAGGGCCAGCTTGGCGGCGGTGGTGGTCTTGCCCGAGCCCTGGAGGCCGGCCATCAGGATGACTGTCGGCGGGTTGAGGCTGAGGTTCAGGCCCTCCGCGCCCTCTCCGCCCAGCAGATCGACCAGGCCGTCATAGGTGATCTTGACCACCTGGTCGGCCGGACGGACCGAGCGGATGACCGCCTCGCCCGAGGCCTGTTCGCGCGCCCGGGCGATGAAGTCGCGCACCACGGGAAGGGCGACATCGGCGTCGAGAAGGGCGGTGCGGACCTCCTTGAGGGCCTCGTCAATGTCCTTTTCGGACAGAACGCCGCGGCCGGAGAGCCGGTCGAAGACGGACGAAAGGCGGTCTGTCAGGGTGTCGAACATGTCGATCTCTGCACGGGACTCAGCGGTTCACAGCGTCCCGGCCCATATGCGATCGACCCCCGTGGACGATCACGTCGACGGGGGGCCTCTCCGCCCTCGTCCCGCTGAAGGGCGGGGGTCGTGGCGGTGGAGGGCGCAATCGCACTGCGCCGGAGGAGGCGGGGACATGCGCCCGGAAGCCCCGAAAGTCAAGCCGGACGGGCCCTCTGGCGGGGTGTCGGCCTCAGGCGGTGGGGAAACCCTTGTCCCGCAGATAGGCCTTCACGTCGGGATCGCGGCCTCGGAAGTTCCGGTACTGCTGCGCCGGATCGAGGGTGTTGCCGACACTGAGGACGGTGTCCTGGAGGCGCCTTGCCACCGCCAGGTCGTAAGGACCGCCCGCCTCTGTGAAGGCGCCGAAGGCGTCCATGGCGATCACTTCGCTCCAAAGGTAGCTGTAATAGCCCGCGGAGTAGCCGTCGCCGGCGAAGACGTGCTGGAACTGGGGCGTACGGTGGCGCATGGGCAGCTCCCGGGGCATTCCCAACTTCGCGAGCTCCTCCTTCTCGAAGGCGCGCGGATCAATGTCCGCATCTCCGGCCAGGTGCAGCTTCATGTCGATGAGGGCGGAAGACAGATACTCGGTCACGTCGAATCCCTGGCGGAAGGTGGAGGCCCTCTCGATCCGCGCCGCCAGTTCGGCCTGCATGGGCTTTCCGGTCCGGTGGTGCAGGGCAAAGCGATTGAGCACCTCGGGCGTGGGAAGCCAGCGCTCGATCACCTGCGAGGGGAACTCCACATAGTCCCGCGGGACGTTGGTGCCCGAGAGGGACGGATAGGTCACCGCCGAGCAGAGGCCGTGCAGGGCGTGCCCGAACTCGTGGAAGAGGGTGTCGGCGTCGTCCCAGGAAATCAGTACGGGCTCGCTAGGCGCGCCCTTCACGAAGTTGGAGTTGTTGGAGACGATGGTGGTGACCCGCCCCCCGAGGGTCCGCTGGTCGCGGTAGGCGTTCATCCAGGCGCCGGAGCGCTTGCCCGGCCGCGCATAGGGGTCGAAGTACCAGAGCCCGACATGACCGCCGGCGCGGTCCTTGACCTCCCAGACCCGGATGTCCGGATGGGCGACGGGCAGGCCCTTCACCTCTTCGAAGGCGAAGCCGAAGAGCTGGCCTGCGACCCAGAACATGCCCTCGCGCAGGTTGTCGAGCTGCAGGTACGCCTTTACCTCGTTCATATCGAGGTCGTACTTCGCCGTCCGCTCCTTCTCGGCATAGTAGCGATAGTCCCAGGCCTCGATCTTCACGCCCAGCTTCTCGGCGTCGGCCAGGGCCTGCATCTCGGCCACCTCCTCGCGGACGCGCGCGACAGCCGCCGGCCAGACCCGCGTCATGAGCGCCATGGCCCTGTCGGGATCGCCGGCCATGGTGTCCGCAAGTCGCCAGTGGGCGTGGGTCGGATATCCCAGCAATTTCGCCCGCTCGGCCCTCAGCTTGAGAATCCTGCGGATCAGGTCGTTGTTGTCCTTCGCATCGCCGTTGTCGCCCCGGCTGTAGAAGGTGCGCCAGACCTTCTCGCGCAGGTCCCGCCGGGCCGAGTATGTCAGGAAGGGGTCCATCGAGGAGCGGGTGTTGAGGATGGCCCACTCGCCCTTTCGGCCCCGGGCTTCGGCGGCGCTGGCGGCGGCGGCCCGCACGTCGTCGGGCAGTCCGGTCAGCTCGGCCTCGGTCTTCAGGTAGAGGACATAATCGGTTTCATCGGCCAGCAGGTTCTGGCTGAAGCGGGTGAAAAGGCCCGCCAGCTCCTGGTTGATGGCCGCCACGCGCGCCTTCTGCGGCCCGTTCAGCCGGGCGCCCGCGCGCACGAAGCGGGTGTGGTGGAGCCACATCAGGCGACTCTGCTCGGGGGTCAGGCCGTCTCGCGGACCGCGCGTGTAGACCTCGTCGATGCGACGGAAGAGGGCCTCGTTCTGGAGGATGGCGTCCTGGTGGGCGGCGAGCAGGGGTTCGACCTCGGCTTCCACCTTCTGCACTTCGGGGGAGGCCAGGGTGCTGGTCCAGATGAGATAATAGGTCAGGACCCGGTAGGTCATCTGGCCGGTGAGCTCGAGCGCCTCGATCGTGTTGGCGAAGGTCGGCGGCGCCTTGCTGCGGGCGATCGCGTCGATCTCGGCTCGCTCCGTCGCGAGGGCCTGGTCGATGGCGCTCCGGAAGTCCTGGACACGGACCTTGTCGAAGGCCGGCACGCCCCCGAAAGGACCCGACCAGGGCAGGGTCAGGGGGTTGGCCGGCGTCGCGGCCAGGGCGGTGGTCGGCAGGGCCTGGGCGGCGGCGAGGGCGCCGGAGGCGGCGAGAAAGGTGCGACGCTTCATGGGAACTCCGTCTGGCGAGGCGTTTGTCCCGAAATAGGCGCATCCGGGCGGGCCGTCACCTGACAGCTCCGTCATGTGGGCGGAGGGCCTCTGGCGCCCCGACGTGCGCCGGGCTAGTCGGGGGCATGGCGATCGGCGTCTTTGATTCCGGGATCGGCGGCCTGAGCGTGCACCGCAGGCTTGTGGAGCGTTTTCCGCGCGCCGATTTCGTCTATCTGGCGGACCAGGCCCACACCCCCTACGGCGGCCGGTCGGGCGAGGAGATCGTCGACCTGACCCGGGCCGGCTGCCTTCGGCTCTTCGAGGAGGGCTGCGACCTCGTGATCCTGGCCTGCAATACGGCGTCCGCCATCGCCCTGCGTCGCCTGCAGCAAACCTGGCTGCCGGCGGTGCGGGCCGACAGGGGGCGGCCGACCAATGTGCTTGGCATTATCGTTCCCACCATCGAGGCCGCCACGGGCCTGCCCTGGGAACACGAAGCTGAGCGACGGGGCGACAAGGTCGAGAAGCTCGACGTCCTGGCCGTCTTCGCGACCCCCGCCACAGCGGGCTCCCGGGTCTATGAGATCGAGATCGACAAGCGCCGGCAGGACGTGGCGGTCTTTGTCGAGGCCTGCCCCGAACTCGCCGGGCAGATCGAGTCCGGCGCGCCGCGCCCGGTGCTTGAGGCGGCGGTGACCTCCCACGTCGAGGCCGTCACCCGGCGCATCGGACGGGCGCCCGACAGGGCCATCCTCGGCTGCACCCACTATGAGATCATTTCCGAGGTGTTCCGGGACGCCCTGAAGCCTGGAACACCCCTGGTCCACCAGCCTGACGCCACGGCCGAAGCCCTCGCCGCCTACCTTGAACGACGCCCCGAGTACGCCAGCGGAGAGACGGCGCGGCGTGTCTTCCTGACCTCAGGCGCGCCAGGCCTGCAGCACGACCTGGCCGAGGCCTTCTGGGGTTCGCCGCTGAGATTCGACCCGGCCTGAGGCGTGCGATTGGCGCTACCCTCGAGCCGCCGGGCGCCGCAAGATGCGGCCATGAAGCTCCTCCTGTCTCCTGCCTCGCCCTACGCCCGGAAGGTCTGGCTTGCGGCCGCCGAACTGGGCCTGGCCGACCGGATCGAGGTGTCAAGCGCCGCCGCTTCGCCGGTGGCCGAGAATCCCGACCTGTCGGCCCTGAATCCCCTGGGCAAGATCCCGGTCCTCGTGACGGACGAGGGCCAGGCCCTCTATGACAGCAGGGTCATCGCAGACTACCTCGACAGCCTGACCCCCCGCCGGTTGTGTCCGGCGTCCGGCCCCGAACGCTGGACCGTCCAGACCCTGCACGCCGCCGCCGATGGCCTGCTGGATGCGGCCCTGCTGGCGCGGTACGAGGAGGCCCTGCGGCCGGAGCCCCTGCGATGGGCCGACTGGCGCCGAGGCCAGGGCAGAAGATCCGCCGGGTCCTCGACCTTTTCGAGGCCGCCGACCTGAGGGCCGGGGACGACGCACGGATCTGCGACATCGCCGTAGCCTGCGCCTTGGGCTATCTCGACTTCCGCTTCGGCGCCGAGCCCTGGCGGGGCGGCCGCCCGCGCCTCAGCGCCTTCTTCGAGACCTTCACCCGTCGCCCGGCCTGGGGGCAGAGCGACCCGGCGCGGATGGCATGAGCGACCCTGCGCTTTCCTCCAACGGGCGCGAGACCTTCGCCGCCCGCTTCCTCAGCGCCGAGGGGCGCCTGGGGCGGCGGGGCTTCCTGGTCTCGGCCCTGGTCCTGCTGGCGGTCGCGGTGATCTATGACGCGGTCTCTTCCGGGGCTCTTCAGTGGATCACAGGTTGGCTAGTCTGGCCCCTGCTGGTCTGGATCGGCGCCTGCCTGCTGGCCCGCCGTCTGCATGACCGTGGTCACAACGGCTGGATCGCAGCGGTCATCCTTGCGGCGGTGGTGGGCGTCTGGCCCCAGCCGACGGGCTTTCTCGACTTTCCCCTCGTCCTGGTCCTGGTTTGGGCGGCGATCGAACTGGGTCTGATGGTCGGAGAGCCGGGCGTCAACCGCTATGGCCCGCCGCCTCCAGGCGGCTGATCCCTCCGGGCGCCTCAGTCCAGGCCGAGGGCGCAGGCGAGAGAAAGGGCGATACGGTCCACGTCGAGGTCATCCATGGCCGGGAAGAGAGGCAGGCTGAGGCAGCGTCGGTACCAGGCCGCGGCGCCGGGCAGGTCGAGCGGACCGTAGCGCCCGACATAGTAGGGCTGGGAGTGGACGGGGATGTAATGGACCTGGGAGCCAATTCCTTCCGCAGCCAGGGCCTCGACCACCTGCCGGCGCGGCCGGTTCAGGCCCTGGAAGTCGATCAGAACCGTCAGAAGGTGAAGGACGGGCCGGCTCCATGGCGGCGTGACCGCCAGCCGGACATGCGGCGCAAGGGCCGCCAGGCGCAAGGCGTAGCGCTGCGCCAGTTCCCGACGCCGGGCGGCGAAGGCGGGCAGACGCTTCAGCTGGGACTGACCGAGGGCGCAGAGGATGTCCGGCAACCGGTAGTTGAATCCCGGCTCCCGCATTTCGTACAGCCAGGGATCGGCGCCTGCGATCCGTTCCATACCGTGGCTACGCAGCCGACGAAGCCTTGCGGCCAGGGCTTCGTCGGCGGTCACCACCATGCCGCCCTCGCCCGTGGCGATGGTCTTGACCGGATGGAAGGAGAAGGTCGCCGCCGCCGACCAGCGGCCGTTCCCGATGCGCTCCGGGCCGTCTCCGAAGTCGACCACCGAGCCCAGCGCATGAGGCGCATCCTCGACGAGGACGGCGCCGGCGCCATGGGCGACCCGGGAAAGACCCGGAAGATCTGCAGAGTCTCCCCTCAGATGGACCGGCAGGACGGCGCGGACCGGGCCGGGCGCGCGCTGCAGGGCCTCCTCCAGGGCCGCTGGAGTCATCAGGCCGGACTCGGGGTCGACATCGGCGAAGACGACCTCTGCGCCGACGAACCGGGCGCAGTTGGCGGTGGCCAGGAAGGTCACAGAGGGTGCGATCACCCAATCGCCCGGGCCAATCCCGAGGGCGAGCATCGCCAGATGAAGACCGGCGGTGCCATTGGCACACGCCACAGCATGAGGCGCGCCGACGGCGCCGGCGAACGCCGCCTCGAAGGCCTCGACCCGGGGGCCGGTGGTGAGGAAGTCGGACCGGAGCGCCTCGGTGACGGCGGCGATGTCCGCTGCATCGATGTCCTGCCGGCCATAGGGGAGGAAGGCGCCGCCAGACACCTCAGGCCCTGCCCGCCGTCGCCACAGTCTCGACACCGGTGTCGTTGAGCAGACTCAGAAGCCCCTTGTGGCTCAGCCACTCCGAATTCGTATCGCTGGCGTAGGAGAAGCCGTCCTCCACAGAGGGAAAGTCCCCGCGGAAACTCTCCCGGGAGAATTCCACGAAGGCGGGCTCAATGGCGTAACGATCCCCCAGGTCGATGACATGGCGGGCGTCATCCGCCGAAATCATCATTTCGTGGAGCTTCTCCCCCGGCCGGATTCCGATGACCCGTATGGGCAGGTCCGGGGCCATGGCGGTGGCGAGATCGGTCATCTTCATCGACTGGATCTTCGGCACTAAGATCTCGACCCCCCTCATGATGTCGAGGGACGAGATCACGAAGTCCACACC
>JBJTEN010000195.1:0-2656 GCA_046092925.1 Phenylobacterium sp.
CAAGGGCGACCTGCTGGTCTTTCTGAACAATGACGTCGAAGTGCAGGGGCCTGGCTGGCTGAGGGCCCTGGCGGCCCAGGCCCTGCGGCCGGAGGTGGGCGCTGCGGGGGCGATGCTGCGATTCCCCGACGGGCGGGTCCAGCATCGCCCCCGCAGCGCCCACCTCCGGCCGCAGGGCCTGGGCCGCCAGGGCCCTCAGCCAGCCAGGCCCCTGCACTTCGACGTCATTGTTCAGAAAGACCAGCAGGTCGCCCTTGGCCTCGCGCACGGCGGCGTTGTTGATTGCCGAGTAGTTGAAGGGTCCCGGCGCCGGCAGGATGCGCACCCTCGGGTCCCGCGCCAGGGCCTCGAACAGGGCCTTGGTCGCCGGCTCGGCGCTGTCATTGTCCACGATCAGCAGTTCCAGGTCCTGCCAGTCGGTGGCCTCCAGCACCCCCCTCGCGCAGGCCTGCAGCAGGTCCGCCCGGTCCCGGGTCGGCACGATCACCGAGACCTTCGGGGCCGGGACGGGCAGGTGCCGCACGATCTCCAGCCAGGCCGGTCCGCCGTCCAGGGCCCGCGCCCTCGCCGCCTGGCCCGTCGCCGCCAGGTGGTCGTTCACCGCCTGCGCCGCCGCCGCCCGGCACCGGGCCATGGCCGTCTCGGAGAAGGAGGTCCGGCCCGTCTGCCGCCAGTGGTAGAGCACCGCCGGGATGTGGCGGATCCGGTCCGGTCCCGCCGCCCGGGCGATGCGCAGGACGAGGTCCCAGTCCTGGGCGCCCTCCAGGCCCTCCCGCAGGCCGCCCGCCTCCACCACCCGGCTGCGGCGGATCACCGTCAGGTGGCTGGCCATGTTCTGGGAGAGCATGATCTCGGGGTCCCAGGCGGTCTTGAAGTGCGGCTCCACCCGCCGGCCGCGCCCGTCGATCTTGTCCTCGTCGGTATAGATCAGGTCGGTCTGCGGATGGCGCGCCAGCTCCGCCGCCACCTCCAGCAGGGCGTGGGGCGGCAGAAGATCGTCCTGGTCCATGAAGGCCACGAAGTCCCCGCCGGCCAGGGCCAGGGCCGAGTTGGTGGCGGCGCTGATGTGCCCGTTGACCTCCCGCCGCACGATCCGGATGCGCGCATCGCCCGCCGCCACCAACGCCTCCAGCAGGGCCCAGGTCGCCTCCCCCGGAGAGGCGTCGTCCGCCAGGCACAGCTCCCACTTCGGCCAGATCTGCGCCTTCACCGAGGCGATGGCGGCCGACAGGTGGTCCGGGTCCGGGGCGAAGACCGGGATCACCACCGAGATCAGGGGCCCCCTGGCCTCCAGCCGCTGCGCCAGGTCCCGCGCCGCCGCCAGGTCCGCCGCCGTCAGCGTATCGCAGCGGGCGATCCAGCGGGCGTAGTCGGCGGGGTCCAGGGCGTGGGGCTCCAGCACGCTGCGGATCAGCCGGGCCCCCGCCGGATGCCGCGCCAGCCGCTCGGCGATGGCGTGCACCGGGCGGTGCAGGGCCGGGACCGCCCGCACGACGCCCAGGACCCCGGCGGCCAGCCGGCGCAGGGCCTCGGCGGGTCCTGGGGGGCGTTGCGGGGTCGTGCGGGCGGCCATGTCCCCTTCTACAGCCGCGCCGCGCCCTCCGGCGACCCCTTCCCGAAGGCGTCGAAGGGTTCTAGGTCTGGCCTCCCGGAGACCGGCGTGACCGACAACCCCCAGACAGCCCTCGCCCGACGCATCCTCGGCCGCCTGCCCGGCCTGGCGGCGCGCGCCCGGGCGACGGTCCGCTCGCCCGATGACGCCCTCGTCGCCGACGCCATGGACCCCGACTGGTACCGGGCCATGAACCCCGACGTCGCCGCCTCCGGCGCCGATCCCGCCGACCACTTCCTGCGCCACGGCTGGCGCGAGGGCCGCGACCCCCTCGCCGCCTTCAGCGTCCGCGACTATCTGGAGCTCTACCCGGACGTGGCGGCCGCCGGGATCAATCCCTTCCTGCACTGGCTGAAGGCGGGCCAGGCCGAGGGCCGCCTGCCGCGCCGGGACGTGGGCCGCACCGCCCGGGCCGCCGCCCTGCTGGAGCCGCTCGGCGTCCGCCTCGACCGCGCCGCCGCCCGCTGGCCCAGGGTCCGCCCCGCCTCCCGCGACGACCTCGTCCGCCGCCTCGCCGCCCTCGGCCCCGCCCTGGCCGACCTGCACCTGACGGTCAGCCATGACGACGCCTTCCGGAACGTGGGCGGCCTGCAGCTCTGCGTCCAGCGCGAGCACGCCGCCTTCGCCGCCCAGGGCGTGGGCGGCCTGCACCTCTATCCCGTCGACACCTGGCCCACCCTGCGCGAGGACGGCGGCGGCCCCGTCGGCGTCTCCGTCGCCGGCGAGGCCTGGGGCGCCTGGACCGCACAGGACGTCGGCGCCGCCCTGGCCGTCGCCCTGCCGCCCTCGGGCCGACGGACCTTCGCCCTGCACAGCCTGCTCGGCCACGATCCCGCCGCCGTCGAGGCGATCCTGCGCGCCGGCGGCTTCGCCCGCGGCGTCTTCTGGCTGCACGACTTCGCCAGCCTGTGCGCTGGCGGCGGGAGGCGCCCCGCAATCCACCACGTCGGCGCGCATCAGGGGGACCCCAGCGCACAGGGTGGCGCAGTGGTGCAGCCAGAGGACGCCGCGGGCGCAGCCGCCGGCGCGCAGGATCGCCTCGAC
>JBJTEN010000196.1:0-7761 GCA_046092925.1 Phenylobacterium sp.
TTGGCATGAGGCAGGGCTGGAAGCCGGGGTCTGGCTGGTGAAGCCCAACCTCAAGGAGTTCCGCGAGTGCGTCGGCGCCTCATTGGCGGACCGCGGGTCCCAGCTCGCCGCCGCCCGGGAGCTTGTCGCGGCGGGGCGCTCGGAGTGGGTGGCCCTAAGCCTGGGTCGTGACGGCGCCCTCCTGGTCGGAAAAGGCTATGCCGCATTCGCCCCGGGACTGCCCATCACCCCCGTTTCGACCGTTGGCGCGGGCGATAGCTTCATGGCGGGTCTGGTCTGGGAGCTTTCCCGCGGCCGACGGCCCGGGGACGCGCTCGCCACCGCCGTCGCCGCCGCCTCCGCGACGCTCCTGTCCCCGGGTTCCGGCATGGCGCGCCGCGCCGATATCCGTCGTCTGCGGCCGCAGGTGCAGGTCGAGATCCTGCCGTCCGGATAGTCCTTCTCCGTCAGCCGCGGGCCAGACCCCCGACCAGCATCCGGACCTGCCCCTCTCCCCAGGCGGGCAGGAGCAGCCTTTGAAGGCTCCCGGCGCGATAGAGTGTGGGGCGCATGAGTTCTGTCGCGGCGCTGGCCTGGGCGCGGAGCAGGGCGAAGACCTCGGGGAGGTCCACGTCATCAAGGAAGAGGCCCAGCAGCTGGTCCCGCTCTATCGCCGGCGGTGCGACCTCGAGGTCGTTGAAACGAAATCGCTCCGGTCGGCTGAAGACGTCCAGGATGAAGGTCTCTGCTCCCGACGCCTCGATCTTCACCTCGGACAGGTCGTCCCAGAAGGGAATCTCGGCCTGTCCGCGCTTCAGACCCTCCCAGTAGGCCAGGAGACGGGCGAGCGGCGGCGCAAGGGGGCCATCGACGGCGAAGGGCGCGGCCTGGGTCATCGAGGCTCCTTCCTGGCGAGTCAGGGATCAGAGGGCCATCCTAGCGGCGGGGCGAATTCGGTGGAAGCGCGCCTTCCGCGAGGTTGACCTCAAGGCGTTCTCCACGTTGGATACGAAAAGGCTCGCCAGCGTCCAATGATACGGTCGGGCCGGCAAGGACGGACCGGCGATGCACCGGGGCCGCGCTCGTCATCCAGGGAGTGATTTCATGTCCAGCGCCCAGGCCGACACCGTCGACCGGCTGCCTATTCGCACCAAGTTCTTTTTCGGGATCGGATCCGTCGGCGACTCAATCATCCTCGCCACGGTCGGCTCCTACGCCATGCTCTATTACAACCAGATCCTGGGGCTGAGCGCTGTTCTCGCCGGGCTGGCGGTTTCCGCCAGCCTGATTTTTGACGGTTTTGCCGATCCGGTGATCGGCTCTCTCTCCGACCGCACCAAGGGGCGGTTCGGGCGACGGCATGGCTATCTCTTTGCAGCGCCGATTCCGATCGCCCTCTCGGTGATCGCAGTCTTCAACCCGCCGCCGGGGGCGTCTGATCTGGTCCTGTTCCTCTGGTTCGCCCTCTCGGTAAGCTTCATGAGGGTCTCGATCAGTCTCTTCAACACCCCGCACCTGGCGCTGGGCGGCGAGCTGTCCTCCGACTATATCGAACGCTCCAAGGTCTTGAGCTGGAACAATTTTTTCACCTGGGCCGGCGGCGCTGGAATGAACTTCCTGGCGCTCCACTTCGTCTTCAAGGCCACCCCTGAGTATCCCAGGGGCCTTCTCAATCCGGAACCCTATGGTCCCTTTGCGGTTGCATGCGGCCTTGCAGCTATGGCCCTGCTGCTCACCTCGGCCTGGTTTACGCGAGACCAGATCGCGCGCCTGCCAAAGGCGCCGGAGCAGCTGCCGCGGTTCAGCCCCCTGGAGTTCCTCAAGGATGTCGGAAAGGCCCTCGGGAACCGGAACTATATGTGGCTCCTGATCGCCTTCTTCTTCCTGTCGATGATGATCGGCGTCAGAAGCGGGCTCAACCTCTACGTGAACACCTTCTTCTGGGGCCTCACGAGCGAGCAGCTGAAGTGGTTCGTGATCGGCAGCTTCGTGGGTTACGCGACGGGCTTCCTGTTCTCGGCGCGGATGCATCAACGGCTCGACAAGCGCCTCAACATGATCATCTGGGCCGTCGTCTTCTCGATCGGCCCCGCCATTCCCATGATCCTCGGCATGACCGGCGTACTGAGCGCGCAGACGCCCGGTCTGACGCCCATGCTCATCGCCTTCTCGGCGGTGGGCGCCGCCGGCGCCAGCATCCTCAGCATCACGGTGATGTCCGCCCTTGCCGACATTGCTGGCGAGAACGAACTCGCCCATGGGGTCCGCCAAGAGGGGGTCCTCTACTCGACCCGCAACCTCGCGGCCAAGATCGACCAGGCCCTCGGCGCGGCGCGCGCCGGGGTGGCGCAGTGGGCGGGCAGCTTTCCGACGAAGGCGACGCCCGGCCAGGTTCCTGATCAGGTCCTCTACAACCTGGTGTTCGTGGATGGGGTCCTGGCGACCATTCCGGGCCTGATCGCCGCTGTCTGCTATGCGCGCTACAAGATCACCCGGGCGAGATACGACGCCACAAAGGCGGCCCTGGCGGCGCGAAGGGCCGCCCAGGCGGCGTGAGGGGGTGCGACTCGCGTCCCTGATCGTGGCGGGTCGCCCGGACCTGCCGGGTGCGCTCACGTCATCAGCCTTTCCGCACTTGGCGCCGGGGCCGGCCCGTGGCATCGCTCCGCGCGGCCAGGCCCGGTAGCTCAGCAGGATAGAGCAGCGCTTTCCTAAAGCGAAGGTCGGGGGTTCGAGTCCCTCCCGGGCCGCCATGGCCGCCCAGACGCGCCAACCGGGAGGAAAATGCATGACGACCCTCGCAGGCACGGATGAGGCCATGCACCCGACCGGCGAGGACCGGGCCTGGAGCGAGAGCTACTATTTCAACTTCGTCGACCCGAAGACCGGGGTCGGCATGTTCACCCGCATGGGCTTCCGGCCCGGGAACGGCTGGGCCGACGCCCTGCACGCCGTCTACCTGGGCGGCAGCCGGGTGGCCTTCACCTATGGCCGGCGGGACATCGGCAAGGACCTGTCGGTCTATGACGGCGACCTGAAGGTCGGGAACCTGGCCCTGGCCTGCGAGGAGCCCTTCCGGCGCTGGACCGTTCGTTACGAAGGCCCGGCCCAGGACATTCCCGACGGCGCCATCCTGATGACCCGCGCCAGGCTCCGCCCGGACGGCTGGCACACGCCCGCCCACCTCTCCATGCAGGTGAATGTCGAGGCCCTGACCGAGCCGCACGTCGCCGCCCGGGGCGCCCACGGGCACTTCGAGCAGAGCCTTCGGGCGACCGGACGCCTGACGATCGGCGGCGAGGAGATCGCCTTCGACGGCTTCGGTGTAAGGGACAAGTCCTGGGGGCCCCGTAACTGGAGCGGATCGTCCAGCGGGTCGTCCGGCGCCGCTGCGACCGGCCCGGCCCTCTCCACGGCGGGAGCGCCCAATCCCTTCGTCTTCTGGTTCTCGATGAACTTCGGGGCGGATGTCTCGCTCGGCGGCTCCTGCTTCCGCCGGGCCGACGGGACCATGCTGGGTTCTGGTTGGATCCATGACGGGGAGGGGATGGACACCCTGGAGGATGTCCGGGTCGAGACGACGTTCCGCCCGGGCTCTATCCTGCACGAGACGGTTTCCCTCGTGGCCCGCACCGGCAAGGGCCGCGAGGTGCGCATTGCAGGCCAAGTGATCAACATGTGCCCGACCAAGATTCCCTTCCCGGGGGGCGCCACCTTTGTCAACGAGGGGCTCGCCCGGTTCACCATGGACGGCCGCGAGGGCTTCGGCATCGCCGAGTCCTGGCACAACGTCGCGGAGTAACGCCCGGCGAGGGTCGACCGCCGGCGGCCCGTTGTGGCTGTGGCCGCGGCCGCGCCGCACTTTGCCGGCTTCCGGTCCGGCCCCGGATATGCTGCAGTCTCCCGACACAAGAGGGGAGGCCCAAGTGCAGGAAGTGGTCGTCAGGGAAGAGGTGGCGCTGGACGCCGAGGCGGTCTGGGCGGTGATCGGGGACTTCTCCGGCATCCGCAAATGGGCCGGACTGGTGGAGGCGGAATCCACCGAGGTCACGCCCAAGGGCAAGGTGCGCACCCTGACCATGCCGGGCGGTCGGACGGTCTCGGAACTGATGACCGACGAGGGGCCTCACCACTACACCTACACCCTCGATCGCCCGGACATGGACGCCTACTTCTCCACCGTCTCGGTGGAGCCGGGCGGGGCGTCCGACTGCGCCATCGTCCTGCGCGTGCGTTTCCAGCCCAAGGACGCCTCGCAGCTGGAGGCGGCGACGGAGGGCATGACCAAGTTCTGCCGGGGCAACCTGAAGGCCATGAAGCGGGCCCTCGGCCTCGCCTGAACCCACCGCCGAGACCCAGGGAGATCCGCCATGCTCAACCGCCTCGATGACTTTCCGATCCACCAGACGCCCGAGCCCATCGCTCACCCGGCGACCAGCGACCGCAATGTTTACGACCGGACCTGGTTCAACGGCTATGCGAAGGACGCCTCCTACTATTTCGGCGTCGGCATGGCGATCTATCCCTACCGGGGCATCCTCGACGGCGCCTTCAGCGTCGTGAAGCCGGATGGCCGGCAGTACTGCTTCTACGCCTCGCGGCGGGCGCCGACCGAGCGGACGGACATGTCCGGCGGTCCCTTCCGGCTGGAAGTTCTGGAGCCCATGCGGCGCACCCGGGTGGTGCTTGAGCCGAATGAGAGCGGCCTGTCCTGCGACCTCGTCTTTTCGACCCGTACGGCCAGCCTCCAGGAGGCGCGGCAGACCCTGTGGTCAGGGACCCGCCGGGTCATGGACGCCGCCCGCTTCGACCAGTTCGGCCGCTGGAGCGGATGGGTGGAGACGCCGGAGGGCCGGATCGAGGTGGACGACCAGGTCTGCCTCGGGACCAAGGACCGATCCTGGGGCGTGCGCAATGTCGGTGAGCCGGAGACGGGGGGCGCCCCGCGCACCTCGCCGCCCAGCGCCTTCTTCCTTTGGACCCCCCTGTTCTGGGACGACCACGTCTCTCACGCCATCTTCTTCGACGACGCCGAGGGCCGGCCCCTGGTCCGCGAGGGCCTGACGGCGCCGCTTTATGGCAGCGAGGCGGAGGTTCCCGGCGTGGAGGACGGCCGCGACCGGCGCATGGCGACCGCACGGCACCGGATCGACTATCACCCCGGCACGCGTCTCGCCTGCTACGGCGAGGTCGATCTTGTCGACCATGACGGGTCCGTGCGGACCATCAGCATGGAGCCGGTCCTGAAGTTCCAGATGAAGGGACTGGGATACAGTCACCCTGAATGGGGGCAGGGCATGTGGAAGGGTGAGCTGGCGATTGGCCATGAGTCCTTTGACACCCGCCAGCTGGATCCCCTGGCCCCCTCGCACCTGCACACCCAGCAGATCGTGCTCACCCGCGACAACGAGGGGCGCACCGGCATCGGCGTGCTGGAGCAGGTCTGCATCGGCCCCTACGCCCCGGCGGGTTTCACCCAGATGCTGGATGGGGCGAGAGCCTCGAGGTGAGCGGCCGGTACGCCGGTCCCGGCCTTCGGTCCGCGCCAAAGGTGATGCCGGAGAGCCAGGCCCGCTGAGCCGATCGTCCTGACGTGCCGCGCTCCTGAGTCGCGGCCCCGCCCGGGTCGGGAACCGTTCGTGCATGAGCCGCGCCGTTGGTGCGGAGCGGGTCCTGGACGTCCGTGCAAAGAGCGCGCCGTTGGTGCAAACGCGCCTCCCAGTTCCTTGGGTCGATCCGGTCCGTCGAGCATATGGCCCGTTCAGTGAACGGCCTCCTCGAAGGAATGAACTCATGAAAATCGTGAAGTGGGCGACCCTATTGTGTGTGTCTCTGCTGGCGGCATGTAGTAGCGGCGACGCCGGGGGCGGTGAGCCCGTCTCCCAAGGGCCCGTCGTCGCCGCCAGCGAGTTTCGGCGGGCGGTCGCCGGCCACCGGGTGACCGAGGTGAAAGTGCCCGGCGCCGACGGCGCGCGCCTGTCGACCTATGTCTACCTTCCCGCCCAGGGCGCAGGCCCGTTCCCGACCCTGGTGATGCGCACGCCGTACGACCTGCCGATCACACCGGTGAGCGGGTTCCCCGAAGAGCATGCGAACGGCGAAATCGAGGTCCGTCCCGAGGATGTGGGCTGGACCGAGGCCACTGACCGCGGTTACGCGCTGGTGGTGCAGGTAACCCGGGGCCGCCTCTCCTCTGACGGTGTGTTCAGCCTCTTCCTGGGTGACGAGGTGGGTGATGGCGAGGCGCTGATCCGCTGGGTCGAGCGCCAGCCCTGGTCGAACGGCCGTATCGGCGTCTTCGGCGACTCGGCCAGCGGAGTGGTGTCGCGCCAGGCCGCTGCGTCCGGGCGGGCCTCGATCAAGGCTGTGTTTGCACAGGTTACCTCGCCGGACTTCGTGGGCGGGGTGCTCTTTCCCGAAGGCCGCGCGAAATGGGAGGCCCTGCTGCCTTTCCTCCTGTCCCAGGTCTTCGACAACAGTGAAGATCATGACTCCAGGCTCGGCCTCACCGCCCAGCAGATCGGCGCTCTGAAGGGCCAGGCCGGCGATGCGCTGGAGGAGATGTTCGGGGCGCTTGAGGCCGGTGACCCGGCCCAGTCGAGCTGGTGGACCCGGCCCATCACACCGGACTTTCCCATCGTCAGCCAACTGTATCCAAGGTGGCCTGACCTTCTGGCCGCGGGTCGGAGTCCCGCCGCCGGGCTGGATGTCACCGACCGTATTCGGGCGCCAGTCCTGCACGTCTCGATGTGGCACGACTTCTTTCAGGACAGCACATTGAAGTCATTCGGTCGCATGCAGGCGGCTCGGGGTGACCAGAAACTGATCGTGCTGGATGGCACTCACTACGAAATCGACGATCCGGATCTGTGGCCCATCAAGCCGATGTTCCTCTGGTTCGACCATTACCTAAAGGGTGAGGCCAACGGTGTTCCCGGCTGGCCGACTGTCCAGTACCAGCTGGCCGGACAGCCAGAGGGCCCGCTGCGGAGTTCGCCTGTGTGGCCCTTGTCGGGCGCCGCTTCGACGGTGTTCACCTTGGCCGCTCCTCAACGGGCGATGATCGTCAATCCTGCCTCACCCACCCCCACCCTGGGCGGCAACCACCAGCAGGCTCCGGCCGGCATGTTGGACCAAAGGCCCCTGCTGGACCGCGCCAACGTGGTGGAGCTGAAGGGAGGCGCTCTGCCTGCGGGCAGGTTACTGCGGAGATCGGCTGAAGTGGAGCTGACCGTGCTGCAGGCGGGTGCGGGCGACATTGTGGTCAAGCTGGTCGATCGCCGGCCCGATGGTGAAGTCCGGCTGCTGCGCGAGTCGGTGGTCGCACTGAGGGGTGCAGGAACGCAGCGCGTGACCTTCGGGCCATTGGCCTATGCCTTCGACGCCGGAAGTTCGCCGGGGCTCGTGGTGGCCGGGGCGTCGCTCCCCGCCTACCGGTCATTCGCGCCTCCGCTTTCGGGCAGCGTGCTTCTGGGCAGCGCAAGGCTACAGTTGCCTCTGGCCACACCTTAGGCATCCCCCCTTGCGCGCGGTGAGCCCTTTGTGGCGCTTCAGCGGGCGATGGCCGGTCCCTCCGGGGTCCGATCAAGCTCCCGCCGAGTCATCACTTCGGCTCACCGCCCCAGACCCGGCGGCGCTGCGCCCCCCGAACCTCTCACCCGGTGCGGCGCCGTCGGCCTGGACTGTCATCCAACCGTCATCGATCCTTTGTAATCGTCCCATCGACCTTTCCGGGATATCCTGCCTCGGGGGCGCGATTTCCCGCCCAGGGTCCAAGCAGAC
>JBJTEN010000197.1:0-4673 GCA_046092925.1 Phenylobacterium sp.
GCTCCTCCTCGAACACGTCCCAGACCGTCCTGTCCAGAATCTCTGGATGACGGTTCGTCTTGGCCCAGGCGATGCACTTGTCGATCAGGAGTGCGTTCAGCTCCGCGTAGCTCTTCACCCGCAGCCGGGGCGAGAAGAACCGCTGGCGCACCGTGCCAACCTGGCTCTCGACCTGCCCCGTCTCCCAGCCCGAGGCCGGCGTGCAGGCGGTCGGCTCGAACATGTAGTGGTCGGCCATCAGCAAGAAGCGGCGGTTGAAGACCCGGTCCTTGCCGACGAACACCGCATCTACGGCAGTCTTCATGTTGTCGTAGATGCCCCGCACGGGCACGCCGCCGAAGAACACGAAGGCCCGCTGGTGGGCGTCGAAGACCATCTCCTGGGTGCTGTCAGGCAAACGATAAAAGGTCTCCACTTTCGGCATGAAACCGAAGCTGGAGGTGACCGTGAGACCGATTTCCTACAAGCGCCACCGGTTCCCGGCTGAGGTGATCCGCCATGCGGTCTGGCTGTATTTCCGGTTCACGCTCAGCTTTCGCGACGTCGAGGAACTGCTCGCCCAACGCGGGATCGAGGTCAGCTACGAAACGATCCGGTGTTGGACGCTGAAGTTCGGCCGCCAGTTCGCGTGCAACCTGCGGCGCTCGCGGCCGAAGCCGACCGGGCGCTGGCATCTGGACGAGATGGTCGTGAAGATCGGCGGTAAACGGATGTATTTCTGGCGGGCCGTCGACGACGAGGGCGAGGTGCTGGACATGCTGGTCCAGGAGCGGCGCAACAAGGCGGCAGCCCTGAAACTGCTAAGGAAGTTGCTGAAGAACCAGGGGGTTCACCCCGAGACGATTGTCACCGACAAGCTGGCTTCCTACCGAGCCGCTGCTCGGGAGTTAGGGCTGACGGATCGCCATCGGCCAGGCGGTATGCGGCAGAACAATCGGGCGGAAAACTCACACCTGCCGATCCGGCGGCGAGAGCGAAAGCAGCAGAAGTTCAAGTCCCGAGCCTCGGCCCAAAGGTTCCTCGCCACCCACGCCGCCGTCTACAACAACTTCAATCTCCAACCCCACCTGATCCGCCGGCCGACCCTGCGCCTCTTCCGAGCTGACGCTCACCGGACGTGGGCGGCTGCGACCGCCGCCGCGTAATCTCGGCTCCCAGGAGGGGGCTTACTCGGGCCGCCCGAGTTAAGTTGTCAGCTCCGTCACGTCAACAATAAGGATTTATCATTCATCTTTCAAATTTTTTGGTGAGTATTGTAACCAAATAACTACGAGTAGAAAATACTCGTTTTCTGTCCCGCATGCTTGAGAGTAGGATGTATTGTTGTAAATACCAGACTTCAATGCATTAATACATTCATTAGCCTGCGCATCATCTCTTCGAGTTATCTCGCGATTCGGAATGTTTATTATTTCAGTCCTCGCCTCTGCGCCATTGAGCGCGGCCGTGTATTGAAGAACCTGAGTCTGTCCACGAGGCGCCACGGCAAGGCGTCGGAAGTCATCCGCTGCAGTGGGGTCAGCTTTCACACCGTGTAAACCATGCCTAAGTCCTAGCGACCAGGCCAGTTGGGCGACCGCGTCCCCAGATTCTGCCCTCTCTCGGAGAGTTGCCGGCGGAATCATCGCCGCTCCTCTGACAGCCAGAAATGCCGGGGAGTCGCTCTGTGGCACCGTCGCACATGCCCCTACCGTGACTAGGATCAACAGAGTTGCAAAGCCGGATAAGAAGCGGCTTTCAGGATATCGGGCCATGTTCATCAATGGGTGTGTCCATATAGATTTGAATTCTACGCTGGCCGTCGGAGCCGACGGCATGGAACTTGAATGGGCGACCGCCAAAAAGATTGACCGACAAATCCTTGAGGATTTCGTCGTGACCACCAAAGGGCGCCACGAGCTCCATGAGCCAGAGGCTGTCCCCACCTAGCCACTCGTCGGCCCTGAGCTTGCCGCCGCCGGCAGCGAGGCGAGCGTCGGTCTCTTCAGAGACAGACGCCCAGAATGCGACGGCCGCAGGCGAGTTAGGACCGTAGAAGATCCGATACTGCTCAAGCAGGATCGCAGGCATGCAGAACCATTCAAGGTCGCCGATGAACATCTGCTTGTGGGGCGGCGACTGGGTCATCAGCCAGACGATCTCACCCAGCATCTGAGAGACCGTCTTTGCCGCAACCGACGGGCCACTATCGAAGGTATCGACATCCACAGGCATACTCCAACTGTCTTCCCGGGGCCTTTGTGGCAGCCCCCAGCTTAGCGCATCAAGCGGCGTAGCGGGGGCTGGTAATCCGACCGCGGCCCTCGTGGGCGAGCTGAAGTGCGCCGCGATCATCCAGATCCCGTGCCCAGATCGCTGTGCCGCCACCAGCGTCTGCACCGAACCCAGCCATCGCCTGACGCAGCAACAGCGTCTGGCGTATGGGATCAATAGACTGGCCCACGCCACTCTGATCCGCGCCCTCGGCGGCCACAACGCCGTCGTAATCCACCCCAGCAACCGCGTTAGCCCAAGCGTCTCTTGTCGCCTCGAGGCTCTGAGGGGCGGCTCGCCACCACCCGCCTTCGCCAGCAGCGGCCTGCGCTAGTGCCCTGGCCGCGATAGCGGACGGCGGCGCCTGATAACCCAGTGCCCAAGATTCAACAGATTCCAAGGTCAGCGGAGCGGCCTCGGCTGGCCCAGAGAAACCGCCCTATTTGGGCTCCAGCGTAGCGGGAACGACCCGCTCGAAGGCTGGCTCGAGCTCCTCCGATGCCGCATCAAGAAAAACAGGCACCTCCGGTCGTCCGCCCCCAGCGGCGCGGTTGGCTTGGGCGACGGCGGCCAGTTTCTCGGCACCTTCGGACCCCACCTGGCCAGGCTTCTTGTCGGACTTACGGGACCACTTTGCCACGCCGTCGTCGTTGGATTTACCAGAAAAGTCGACGTCAGCTGCCTTCTTGACATCCCCATAGGTAATCGGCGTGACGCCCGCTGAAGCCGTCGCAGCCCTGAGCGTTCCCGTCGCTGCCATGGCTGCGTCCTTTGCTGCCTTGATCGGGTCATTCTTCAGGAAGCCGAATTGACCGTCGCCCTTGATCGCCTTGAAGTCCCAGGCGGTGGAGCCCAAACGCAGGCTGCCCAGGGCGACATCGTACCCGTTCACGGTGGAGCCGTCGGTCCGCGTCGCTTTCAACGTGTTATGCACAAAGCTTTCGAACGTTGTCTCAGACCGAAATCCCGTGGCCTGACCCTTGAGATCGATAGAAGCGATTCCGACCTCCTTGAGTGTGCGCAGTTCCTTAGGCTTGGACTGGCCATTCTGGTCCTCGTCGACCCAGATCAGGAGCTTGCCGAAGCTAGCGTCCTTTTGGTCGAGCACCCCGTCTCTGTTGGAGTCCCAAGCACGAAGGCCCTCCAGGTCGGAGATGGCCCCAGGCTTGTCTTGAGTGAAGGTGATCTCAGACATCCGGTCGATCTTACCGTCGCCATTGCGATCGACCGCCAGGAAACCTTCGGTAGGGCCCGCCCAGGAGACAGCATTCAGTTCGCCGTCCTCGCCGCGCACGACGATGCTGGTATCGGTCACACTGGTCAGGTTGAGGCCGTCACCATCGAGGTCGAAAATGATCGGCGGGATCACCCCGCCGCCGCCGCCGTCACTCACATAGACCGTCCGCCAGTTAAGGCTCAGCTTGCGAACATCGACCCATGAACCGCCAGCATTGATGAACTCGACCGTATTGAGCCGTCTCTCGCCAGTGTTCAAGTTCTCGTAAATGGTGCCCCCGCCCACGACCGTAATCTGATTGGCGACCTGGCTCGCGGTCAGCTGGGGCTGGGTCTTGTCGCGCACGCCAATGATCAAGTCGCCCGCGCTGTTGATTTCATAGATGAGGTCCTCGAGGGCTATCGTAGGACCGAAGACGAGCGTGTCCTCGCCGCCAGTATCGGTGATCCGGTCGCCACCATGGCCCAGTTCATAGACGAACTGATCGTCTCCCACGGAGGTGTAGATCAGGTCGCTGCCTAACCCACCGATAACAACATTGCCCTTGTCCTCCCAGACATTGGCGGAGCCATTCCAGGCGCCACGCAGGATATCGGCGCCCTGATAGCCCATGAGCCAGTCGTAGCGGGCCGACGTCCCGTTCAGGGTGTCCGCGCCCACACCACCGCCGAGGCCGTAGTCGATCATTCCGATTTCGATCTGACCGACGCCGTCAATGTTGAGCGACTTGATAACATTTCTTGCGGCATCAAAGCGGAAATTACCGACCACTTCCATCTGCGCGCCCGTGCTGACGATACGAACCTGGAAGTTCGGATTACTTGGCGAGCCACCTCCCGTACCAAAGAAGATGTCGCCATAGTTGACACCAGTCAGCGAGATGACATTGGCTCCGGAATTGTCGTCCTGGACGGTATCGTTGCCGTCGAACTTTCCGAAGACATAGGTGTCCGATCCCAGACCCCCTGCGAGGTAATCATTCCCGCCGGCACCAGTGAAGTTCTGGTCACCGGCTTGCCCGTAAAGGGTGTCGGCATAGGCCGAGCCGAACACCCCCTCAATGCTGATGAAGGTGTGACCCGTGGCCATTCCGCCGAAGCCCGCCCCATTCGAAGGCGCAGTGAGCAGGGTCGAGCCCAGGTCAAGGTTTACCCCGACCGTGGCGGCCTTGTAATCCACGACA
>JBJTEN010000198.1:0-7964 GCA_046092925.1 Phenylobacterium sp.
CTGTCTCGCTTGATGTCGGGCTGCTGCGCTACGGCTACACCAACCAGGAAAGCGGCGATGACTACGACTTCTGGGAGGCCAAGCTCGCCGGTTCGGTGCCGGCCGGGGCCGGGACGATCGGCGCGGCTGTGTTCTACACGCCGGAGAACTTCGGCGAGACCGGTCAGGCGACCTATGTCGAGGTGAACGGCTCGGTTCCGCTCATGGACAAGGTCTCGGTGTCGGGCGCAGTCGGCCACCAGGCCCTGAAGGGTGACGGCGATTACGAGACCTGGAACCTCGGTGTCGGCTACGCGATCAATGACGTCCTCGGCGTCGACCTGCGCTACTGGGACACCAACATCAAGAAGTCGGATGACCCCAGCAAGATCAGTTCGGGTCGCGTCGTGATCGGTCTCAAGGCCGCCTTCTGAGCCGGCGCCTGAGCCACAACCCACAGAGAAAGCCGTCGGCCATCCGGTTGGCGGCTTTCTTTTTTGGGTAAATCGCGGTCTATGCCAACAGTCGTTAATCTTGCTGTGCGACTGGGGCCGTAGACCTGAGACGGAAACCTCCGGGTCGAGCGTTTGAGTTCGGTACGACCTCCGCCGCAGCTGTCCTTCGGGCGCAGGGCCGTCGCAGGTAAGGAGCTGTTGCGTGGATCAGATGGCCAACCGGGCCCGCAGTCTTCTGGCCGATACGGCTATCGCGACCGTCGCGCTCTTTGCGGCCTTCGTGCTGACGGCCGGCCGCGCCTCCGACCTGTCTCCGCAGGCTCTCCTGTCGGTCGCCCTGCAGTCCCTCATCTACGGCCTCGTCGCCGCCGCCTATACAGGCCTTTTCCGGCGCGAGCTTTCCCCCTGGCGATACGTGTCCACGCCGGACGCCCTGGTGCTCGCCCGGATCGCGCTTCTGACCGCCGCGAGTTTCCTCCTTCTCCAGTTCGCCGCCGACCGGGCGCACAATCTCAGCCGCTCCATGCTCGCCCTGGCGCCCATCTTTCAGCTCGCCGGGGCCATCAGCGCCCGCATGCTCCGCCGCGCGGCGCACGAGCGCGCCCTGGACAGCTTCGCCCCGCTCAAGTCATTCAGCGACCGGCCGCATCAGGCCCCGGAGCTGCTTCTGATTGGTCCGACGTCCGCTGCCGAAACCTATCTCAGGGAGTCCGGTCGCCGGCGGGACGCGACCTGGACGCCGGTGGGAATTATCGCGCCCGACTCCCGGGAGGTCGGCCAGCAGGTGCGCGGCGTCTGCATCATCGAGTCGATCGAACGCCTCGAACTGGCGCTCGCAGACCTGCGACGCTGGAATCAGTATCCCAGAGCCATTCTGTTCCTCGACGAGCCTTCGAGGCTTCCCGGCCTCACCGCCGCCCAGCTCGGACGTCTCAAGAACGATGGCGTCCGCCTGCTCAGGCTGCCCTCCATCGTCGATCTGTCCATGGGGGAGAGTCTGGCGCTCCTGCCCATGCGGGATATCAGCGTCGAGGAATTGCTCCCGCGCGATCCGATTGAACTGGACAGACACGCCCTTCACGCTCTGGTTGCCGGCCGTCGGGTCCTGATCACCGGGGCGGGCGGATCCATCGGGGCGGAACTCAGCCGTCAGGTCTCGGCCCTCGAGGCCGCCCATGTGACCCTTCTGGATTTCTCCGAGACCGCCCTGTTCGAGATCGACAGGGAACTCGGCGAGACGTTTCCCGCCATGTCGCGTAACGCGGCCCTGGTCGACGTGCGCAATGCGGACCGTGTCCGGGACTGCTTCCTGGCTGAGCGCCCCGACCTGGTGTTCCACGCAGCGGCGCTGAAGCATGTCTCCATGGTGGAGCGTCATCCCGTCGAAGGCGTCCTGACCAACGTCCTGGGAACCTGGAATGTCTCCGAGGCGGCGAGGGTCGCGGGCGCGGCCCAGATGGTGCTGATTTCCACTGACAAGGCGGTGGATCCCACGAACGTCATGGGCGCCACCAAGCGTCTTGCCGAGGCGGTCATTCAGGGTCAGCAGCAGGGATCCGAGACCCGGTTTTCAGCCGTGCGGTTCGGCAATGTCCTCGGCTCCGCCGGCTCCGTTGTGCCCATTTTCCGCTCTCAGATCGACCGGGGCGGACCTGTGACCGTGACGCACCCTGACATGGCCAGGTACTTCATGACCATCCCCGAGGCCACCCAGCTGGTTCTGCATGCGACGGCGACCTGCGCTGCGGACTTGAAGCCGGACCGCGCGCGCCTCTTCCTGCTCGAGATGGGCGAGCCGGTGAAGATCATGGACCTGGCGCGACAGATGATCGCGCTGTCAGGGCGAACACCCGGCAAGGACATCGACATCGAGATCACCGGCCTCCGGCCGGGCGAAAAGCTCGCCGAGGAACTCCTCGACGGCATGGAGACCTCCGTGCCCTGCGCGCCCAAGGTGCTCGAAGTCGTCTCCCCCACCGCGCTTGGCGTGGCTCCGGCCCACATCAGGCGCCTTGAGGCCATAGCCGGTCGGGGCGACGCCCAGGAGATCCGCAACGCACTCTTCGAACTGGTGGCCCAGATCCGGGGCGAAAAGCCCGCCGGCCTGCCGGCCCTCCGGGTCGTGTCCAACCGTTGACGACGGCGGCGCGGCGAAAGCGCATGCAGAGAGGTCCGGCTAGGCGGCGGAAGGACGCGGGTCCCAGGAGAGCCTACTCATGATCCTCGTCACTGGTTCCGCAGGCTTCATCGGTTTCCATGTCGTCCAGGCCCTGCTTGACATGGGAGAGGTTGTCGCTGGCCTGGACTGCATCAGTCCCTACTACGATCCCCGGCTGAAGCTGGCGCGGCTCAGCCGGCTGGAGGCCCGTTCGGGCTACCGCCATTTCCGGGTCGACCTCTCCGACCGAGCTGCGACGGCGGAGGTGTTCCGGACAGTGCGGCCGACAGGAGTGGTGCACCTGGCCGCCCAGCCGGGCGTCCGCTACTCGCTGGAGCACCCTGAGGCCTATGTCGATTCCAACATCGTCGGCTTCCTGAGCATACTGGAAGGTTGCCGGGCGACCTCCCCGGCCCATCTTGTCTTCGCTTCCACGAGCTCGGCCTACGGCGCCAACGGCGCCCTGCCCTTCTCGCCGCACCAACCCGCCAACCATCCCCTGACCCTCTATGCGGCGACCAAGCTGGCCAACGAATCCATGGCCCACGCCTACGCCCATCTCTTCGGAATTCCCTGCACGGGCCTGAGGTTCTTCACCGTCTACGGGCCCTGGACACGCCCGGACATGGCCCTCTACCGGTTCGCCGACGCCATCGTCGCGGGTCGCCCCGTGGACGTCTACGGCCAGGGACGGATGCAGCGGGACTTCACCTATGTCGATGACATCGTCCGGGGCGTGATCGCCGCCCTGGACCGGCCGGCACAGCCGGACCCGGACTGGCGCCCGGAGTCTCCGGATCCCGCGACCAGCGGCGTGGCGCCCTGGCGGATCCTGAACATCGGAGCCGGGACCCGCGTCGAACTGATGACCTATATCGAGGTTCTGGGCCAGGCCCTGGAGCGGCCGGTGAAACTGAACCTCCTGCCTATGCAGGCGGGCGACATCGCCCGTACCGAGGCGGAGATCACCGACACCGCCTCAGCCCTCGGCTATGCGCCGACGACGCCGGTAGAGATCGGTGTCCGCAAGTTCGCGGACTGGTATTGCGAGTATCACGGCGTCGCCCGGGGCTGATGCGCGGGCGACAGCCGAGGGCGTTCGCCTACTCGGCGACGAGGGCCGAAGCCGGCTGGGAAACCTCCCGAAGACGCTTCTGGAGCGCCTCCTGCTGGCGCCAGAGTTCCTGCGGCAGGCGGTCGCCAAAGGCCTCGTAGGCGGGCGGGATCAGCGCCGCTTCCTCGGTCCACACCGCGGGATCGACGGTGAGGAGAAGATCAAGGTCCGCGTCTGAGAGACTGAGGCCGGAAAGGTCCAGCGAGCCGGATGCAGGCACCCTGCCGATAGGGGTGTCCAACGCCTCCGCGCGTCCGCCGAGCCGGTCAAAGATCCACTTGAGAACCCGCGAATTGTCGCCGAAACCCGGCCAGACATAACGGCCGGTGGAGTCCTTGCGGAACCAGTTGACGAAGTAGATTCGCGGCAGTTTCGCGGCGTCCGCCTTTTCGCCGATGGACAGCCAGTGACGGAAGTAGTCGCCCATGTTGTAGCCGCAGAAGGGCAGCATGGCGAAGGGATCGCGCCGAAGCTCGCCGATCCGGTTCTCCGCCGCCGCCGTGCCCTCCGAGGCGACGTTGGAGGCGAGGAAGACGCCGTGGGCCCAGTCAAAGGCCTCGGTCACGAGGGGCACCGCGCTGGCCCGACGCCCCCCGAACAGGATGGCCGAAATCGGGACCCCCTTGGGATCCTCCCATTCGGGCGCGATCACCGGACACTGTCCTGCAGGCACGGTGAACCGGGCGTTCGGGTGCGCGGCGGGCTCTCCCAGGTCCGGCGACCAGCGCCGTCCCTTCCAGTCCGTGAGGTTGGCCGGAGGCGTCTTGGTCAGGCCTTCCCACCAGACGTCTCCGTCATCGGTGAGGGCGACATTCGTGAAAACGCAGTTGGCGTAAAGGGAGGCGACCGCATTCCGGTTGGTCTCGTTGCTGGTCCCCGGTGCGACCCCGAAGAAGCCGGCCTCGGGATTGATGGCGTAGAGCCGGCCATCGTCGCCGAAACGCATCCAGCAGATGTCGTCGCCCACCGTCTCGGCCTTCCAGCCGGCCAGGGTGGGCTGCAGCATGGCCATGTTGGTCTTGCCGCAAGCGCTGGGGAAGGCCGCGGCGATGTAGCGCACTTCGTTCTGCGGCGAGGTGAGCTTGAGGATCAGCATGTGTTCGGCCAGCCAGCCCTCGTCCCGGGCCATGACCGAGGCGATGCGCAGGGCGAAGCACTTCTTTCCGAGAAGGGCGTTGCCGCCGTAACCAGAGCCGTAGGACCAGATCTCCCGGGTCTCCGGGTAATGGACGATGTACTTCTCGGTGTTGCACGGCCAGGCGACGTCAGCTTGACCGGCCGCCAGGGGCGCGCCCAGCGAGTGAACGGCGGGCACGAAGAAGCCGTCGTCTCCCAGCTGCTCGAGGGCCGCCGTCCCCATGCGCGTCATCACCCGCATCGAAATCGCGACATAGGCGCTGTCGGTGATCTCCACGCCGATCTGGCTGATCTTGGATCCGATCGGGCCCATGCTGAAGGGGCAGACGTACATCGTCCGCCCGGCCATGCAGCCCTCGAAGAGCGCCGTCAGCTTCGAACGCATGGCGACCGGATCAGACCAGTTGTTGGTCGGCCCGGCGTCAACCTGCCGTTCAGAGCAGATGAAGGTCCGGCTCTCCACCCGCGCGACGTCTCCGGGGTCCGAGGCGGCGTAGAAGGAATTCGGACGCTTCTCCGGGTTGAGCCGCTTCAGCGTGCCCTTCGCCTCCAGTTCCCGCGTGAGTGCTTCCCACTCGGTTTCGGAACCGTCACACCAGACAACCCTCTCAGGCCGGGTCAGGGCCGCAATCTCTTCGACCCAGGCGATGAGCCGGGCATGGCGTGTCGGTGCGGGGTGAATGCCGGGGGTCGCAGTCATCAGTTCAACTTCTCCGAGCCGTGGCGGCGGTTGGGGGAGTCGGTCGGGGACGCGGGACTCGCGCCCTCGTAATCAACCTTCTGTGAAAAGGCGAGCGCGGGAACGGGCCTGTCGTCCAAAACA
Source organism: Phenylobacterium sp. (assembly GCA_046092925.1). Taxonomy (GTDB): domain Bacteria; phylum Pseudomonadota; class Alphaproteobacteria; order Caulobacterales; family Caulobacteraceae; genus Phenylobacterium. Next base: position 5,667 of record JBJTEN010000198.1, read on the forward strand.
CGTCACTTTAGCGGAAAGTGCTGGGGATTGTTCCTCGAGCTGCCGGATGGCCCCCACGACATGGTAGAGCGAGGTTGCGGGCGCACCCCCCGAGGCGAATCCTCCTGTCGGACCCTGGCGATCGCGCCACAGTCCGCGCACCGGCGTCTCCAGGTAGCGGCGCAGTCCCGTCGCCGCCCGGAGCGCATCGCCGGCTTCGCCCATCGCCAGGGACGACTTCAGGAATTCGGTCTGCGGCCAGAGCCGCGCAGAGCCATCCCTTACCGAGAGGTCATCCCAAAGGGCGTTGACCGCGCAGGCCCGCCGGACGTCCACCCCCTGGAGCCCCGCGGCGTGCAGGGCCCGCGCCGCGATTTGGCCGTCCGCCCGGCCGCGCGCACGCCCCCAGCGGTCGAGAAGCCAGGCCCATTCGAACTGATGCCCCGGTTCCACCAGCCGGCCGTCGTCCCCGTCAGCGCGCCGCCAGCCGGCGTCGAAGAACTCGGACAGCACGCCGCGATGATCGATGAAGGCTCCCAGCGCCAGTCCGGCGATCTCGTCGGAAAGGGAGGCCCAGTCCGCCTCGCCGGCCTCCTCCCAGGCCAGGGAGGCCTCGAGCAGGTGCATGTGGGCGTTGGCCTGGAACGGATGATCGCCGGCCTCCCGGAACCCGCCTGCGGGATGGCGCAGGCTCTCCAGGCCGGAGCGCATCCGCCCGGCAAGGCCGAGGGCCTCGTCAACCGCCTCCCCGGCCTGCCTCAGGCTGGCCAGGCCCAGCAGGGCGAAGGCCTGGTCGTAGACGTGCGCCGCGTCGTCGAGGGGCCGGCCATCCAGGCCCACCAGGGTCCGGATCAGGCCGTCCGGTCGCAGGAAGTCCCTCTCGAGCGCACCCAGGGCGTGGCGCGCCGCCTCCCGCCAGGGACCACTCCAGCCCATCATACCCGCCTGGGCGAAGCTGAAGATCATCCGCCCCTGGACCCTCCCCCGCCGGGGGGCCGGTCTCGGGGTCCCGTCCTGGGCGAGGGCCTCGAAGAACCCGCCGCTGGCCCTGTCCGCACCGAGGGTCCACCACACTGGCAGGGCCGCCGTCCTCAGCCAGCGGCCGTACCAGGCGGCCGCCTCAGACAGGCTGGTAAATCCTCCCGGCCCAAGCGCCTGAAGCCGCTCCACACCCCGCTTGACCGCCGGGCTGTCCCCGAGGGGCGCGACAAGGACCCGGCCGGCGTCCGCCACGACGGCGATCCCGGACAGACCCACCACCACCGCCTCGACGCCGTCTTCGGCCCGCAGGTAAGACCCCTGCACGCCCTCGGCCCCGACCTGTCCCTTCAGGAGGTTGCCCTGGTCATCCTGGTCCGAGAGGGCGTGCACTGCGTCCCACGCCCCCACGTCGGACCAGGCGAAGCCGGCGGCCGCCACCATGCCCCGGGAGGTCTTTTCCATGACTGCATAGTCGATCGAGATCTTGGGGGCCGTGCGGAACACCTCGCCCAGCAGCCGCCCGTCCGCCGGTCCCGCGGCGGTTTCGACGGCGGCCTCGGCGGCCTCGAGAACCTCCGGCGCCAGGCGGCCGAGTTCGTAGACCAACGTCGTGGCCGGAACTATGAAGTTGCCGCTGTTCCAGAGACACCCCTCGGAGATCAGGGCGGCGGCGCGGGTCGCATCCGGCTTCTCGATGAAGGCGTCAACGACGCGGACGGTCTCGCCCCGGCCCGGACGGATGTAACCATAGGCGGTGGAGGGAAAGGTCGGCGCAATTCCCAGGGTGACGATGCGACCGGCCCGCGAGAAGGGCGCCGCGCCAGTCACCGAGTCTCGAAAGGCCGCCGCATCGGGCACGTGATGGTCGGCGGCCAGCACCACCATCACCGCCTCCTCATCCCGCCGCAGCAGGTGAATCGCCGCCGCCGCCATGGCGGGCGCGGAGTCTCGGGGTTCAGGCTCCAGCAGCACCTCCGCGGCCAGCCCCAGGGCGGCCAGCTGCTCGCGGATCAGCCCGCCATGGTCAGCGCCTGCGATGACCAGCAGCGGGCCAAGGGGCGCCGCCCTCAGCGCCGTCTCCTGGAACAGCGTCAGGGACCCGCCGAGGATCCGCGCAAACGGCTTCGGCCGCTCCGGCCGGGACAGGGGCCAAAGGCGCACCCCGGATCCGCCGCACATGATGACGGGGTAAAGGCTCACAGGTCCGGGCCGCGGGCATCGAGAATGTCCGCGAGGTCGAGCCCGCCTGTGCCCGGACCTGTGAGCCTTTACCCCGGCATCATGTGCGGCGGATCCGGGGTGCGCCTGTGGCCCCTGTCCCGGCCGGAGCGGCCGAAG
>JBJTEN010000199.1:0-5284 GCA_046092925.1 Phenylobacterium sp.
CCGGAGATCACCGGGGTCACCGCCGACAGCCGCAAGGTCGGACCCGGCGTCCTGTTCGCCGCCCTTCCGGGGGTGGCCCGGGATGGCGCCGACTTCGCCCCGCAGGCGGTCGCCGCCGGCGCCGCCGCAATCCTTTGCGGCTGTCGGCGGTGACCCCGGTGATCTCCGGATCGGCCGGCAGGTCCCGATGCAGGAGCTGGGACAGGCGCATCCGGGTCAACGCCCTGCAGCGGAGGATGGGGCGGGCGCCGCAGGAAGGGCCGCCTGGGGGAGGCGCGCCGCCGATCCGGGCGCGCCGGGCACGGTGACCACGCCAGCCGTCGCCGGAAGGGCCGCGACCTGCTCGAACCGTCTGTTGACCCCGAGGAAGGGCGCGATGCGGTCGATGACCTTGCCAGCCGTGGGGGCGGCCGTCAGCCCCCCGGTCCGGCCGCCGGACTCGGCGTCGGCCACAGGCTCGTCGATCATGATCAGGACCAGATACCGGTCGTCTCCGAGGTCGCCATCGGTCGGGAAGACGCCGGCGAAGGAGGCCAGCACCTTGTCACGGACATACCGGCCTTCGATGACCTTCTCCGCAGAGCCGGTCTTCCCGCCGACACGAAGCCCGGCGGCGTTGGCCCGGCGTCCCGATCCCTCAAGGACATTGCGTCGCATCAAGCCCAGCATCTGCCGAGAGGTTTCCTCGCGGATCACCCGGCGCCCATCGGGGCGAGCGCCCGCCCGGACGGGCTGGAGGGTCAGGGGCAGGTAACGACCGCCGTTGACCACCGATCCGATGCCCGCCGCCAGAGCCACCGGCGAGACCGAGATAGCGTGACCGAAGGACGTCGAGGCCACCGTATTGGGATTCCACTCCTGGGGCAGGATCGGGCGGGCCGACTCCACGAGTTCGATCGGCGCCGCCCGGAAGAGACCGAAGGCCTCGAAGTACTGGGTCATGGCCGGACCGCCGACCTTGAGCGCGATCTGGCTCGCCCCGATGTTGGAGGACTTCAGGAAGATGTCCGTGACGGTCAGGTCGTGATCGGCGGCATGAAGGTCGCGGATGACCCGAGACCCGATCCGCTGGCCGCGCGTCGTCTGAAACAGCGTCTCCAGAGTGACCTGGCCGGTGTCCAACCCGACGGCGACGGTGAAGACCTTGAAGGTCGACCCCATTTCGAAGACCGAGGCGACGGCGCGGTTGCGAAGCTGATCGGGAGAAGCCTCTCCCGCATGGTTCGGATCGAAGGTCGGCCAGGACGACATGGCCAGGACCTCGCCGGTCTGAACATTCGTGATGAGGCCGACGGCGCCCTTGGCCTGGAGCCGGGTGGCGGCGGCGGACAACTCGTCATCGAGGGCGGCCTGGACCCGCAGATCCACAGACAGGGGGGTGGGATAACGGTCGGCCGCGCCCGCCCGGATACGTTCGTTCAGGGCGCCTTCGGCCCCGGCCAGGCCCCGTCCTCCGGTGTCGGAGAAGCCGATGAGGTGGGCGCCGGACCCCGCCAGCGGATAGAGGCGCCGGGGCTCCTGCTCAAAGACCAGGCCGGGCAGGCCGAGGGCGTGCACGCGCTCGCGCTCCGCCGGGGAGAGCGGGCCGGCGAGGAAGGTGCGCCGGGTCGCGGCCATCGCCCGGTCGAGGCGGCTCTCCGAGAGTTCGGGAAGGACATCCAGCAGGGCCGCCCGGGTTTCCTGCCTGTCCCAGACATCACGCGGATCGAGATAGAGGGTGTAGTAAGGCAGGTCTGCGGCAAGCAGGACCCCGTGACGATCGACCAGGGGCGCCCGGCCCGGCCCCTCCGCTCCGCCCCCCCGGGGTGCGCTCTCAAGACCCGGAAACAGGGCAAGGCGGGTCGCCCCCACTGCAAGGCAGAGAAATCCGACCACGAAAAGCGCCAGAACCGCGAAGATCCGGAACCGGGCGTCGTTTTCGGCTCGACCGGAGGCCCGGGCCTTCTCGAAGGCGCGCTCGAGCCCCCAGAGCCTCTCCTTGATCCAGCGCCAGCCGGGGGCGGGAATCCCGGGAGAGGTCAGGCTCATGGCGTCGGGCTCCGGGCAGGCGGGGGGACTGGAGCCGGCGCGGACACCGTGGGGGCCGGGGCGTCCTCGGTGACGACCGACGTCTCGGTCGCTGCGGCCTCCGGAAGCCCCGGGGCGGCGACGACCAGAAGCTGCGGAACCGCCGGCGCCGGCGCCTGAAGGGCGTCTGAGAGGCCCTCGGGAGTGATCTCCCGACTCGACGCCACCGGCGCGAGACCGCCATAGGCGCGGGCAAGGGTCGCCAGCCGTTCAGGTCGCTCCAGGTGGGCCACCTCGGCCTCAAGGACGAGAATCCGGTCACGTTCCTGGGCGATGCTTCGCTCCGTGGCGGCGATCTGGCCACGCTCTCCCCCGGCCATGGTCTTGGCCAGGTAAACCCCGAGGATCAGCGAGACCAGGATCAGGAAAAGACCGACGTCGACAGTCCTGAAACCCAGCAGGCGCCGTTCGAGGAAGGTCATGCCGCCGCCCTCCAGGCCGGGGCCGATGTCCGCTCCGCAGCCCGGAGCCGTGCGGACCGGGAACGAGGGTTGGCGGCCATCTCGGCCTCGCCGGGCCCGCCGGACCCCGACCCCAGCAGGGCGAAGCTTGGATCGGCGCCCTTCGGGGGCTCAGGAGCGTGCCGCGATCCGCCGGGCGTGCGGCCGGAACGCTCGGTCAGGAAGGTCTTGACCCTGCGGTCCTCCAGGGAGTGGAAGGTGACGACGGCCAGGCGTCCGCCCGGCCGGAGGACGCGCTCGGCGGCAAGAAGGCCGGCGTCAAGTTCGGCCAGCTCATCATTCACGGCGATCCGAAGCGCCTGGAAAGACCGCGTCGCCGGATGAACCCGTGCGCCGCGGCGTCCCCCGAGGGCCCGCTCGATCACCTCAGCCAGATCGGTGGTGCGGGTGAAGGGTTGGGTGACCCTTCGACGAACAATGGCCGAGGCGATCCGCCGGGATTGCTTCTCTTCGCCATACAACCAGAGGATGCGCGCGATCTCCGCCGCTTCGGCGGTGTTGACGATGTCGGCCGCCGTCTCGCCGGCCCCGCCCATGCGCATGTCGAGGGGGCCGTCGCGCAGGAAGGAAAACCCGCGGTCGGGCTCGTCCAGCTGCATGGAGGAGACGCCCAGGTCCAGGGCCACGCCATCGACCGCACTGTCGCCGAGGACCTCGGCCATGGTGGAGAAGGGTGCGCAGATCAGGGTGAAACCCTCTCCCAGACCCTCAGCGAAGCGGGCGGCGGACGGATCGCGGTCGAAGGCCGTGACCCGGGCGCCCGCGGCAAGGAAGGCGCGGGAATAGCCACCCGCGCCGAAGGTGCCGTCCACCACATGCCGCCCCGGCCCGGGCGCGATGGCGGAGACGACTTCGGCCAGGAGGACGGGAAGATGAGGCCCGGTCATCCGGCGAGCCCTGAGCGCTGCGCCCTCTGAGCCGCGCGAAGCTGGGCGAGCCCCTCCCTGGCGGCCTCCCTCTGGGCCGAGCGATGGGCCTGGAAGGCGTCGCGCTCCCAGATCTGGAACCGGTCGCCCAGACCGACCACGACCACCCAGTCGGACAGGCCGAAGGCGTCGCAAAGGGTTTCGGGCAGGGTGATCCGTCCCGCCGTATCGAAGCTGAGACGGGCCATGCCGCCAAGGATCGAGGTCTCGAGCGCGGAGCGCAGCGGGTCCCCGAAGTCCAGCTCCCCGATCACGCCGAGATAGCGATCGAACAGAACCTGGCCGCCGCCCTCGATGCAGTCGGCCTCGATGGAGGGAAAGCAGACCACCCCGTCGAACGGGCCGGCCACGGCGGCGCGGAACTCCTGCGGCACGACAATGCGCCGCTTGGCGTCCAGCTGCTTTTCGAACGTCGAGATGAACATCCCGCAGCGTCCCGCCCTGCAGCCCCTGCGGCTGCGCCCCTGCCAAGCCCTCGACAGTCTCGCCCGCGGCGAGAGCCGCGCCGGGTGGAGCCTGTCCAGGGTTCATATGGGCTATCATGGGATCGAATGGGAAACAATGACCCGGAAATCCAGTCGTAAGTCATTCCAGCAGATTCTCGTCTAGATATGGTTAATTTCCACTGTCGACCCACAAGACATACAGGGAACAGGACGTCTCCAGGCTCTGGCCCGCAGGCCTTCTGTTGATAAGGGGGACGCCGGAAGGAGCTGGAAACCAGACGGCCTGTAAGCCGGGTTCTGTGCCGCCCGCCGAAGCGGGCGCGGCGATCATTCCTCTGGACCGCCCATTGCTGGACGGTTCTCGCGACCTACCCGGACCCCTGGGCCTGCGACAGCCCTGCCGGATCGCTCCGGCGCGGGGTCCCTATTCGGTCTTGCTCCTGGCGGGGCTTGCCGTGCCGTCCCCATTGCTGGGTCCGCGGTGCGCTCTTACCGCACCCTTTCACCCTTGCCCCGGCCGCGACCGGGGCGGTCTGCTTTCTGTGGCGCTGTCCCTGGGGTCGCCCCCGGCGGGCGTTACCCGCCGCCATGTCGTAGTGGAGCCCGGACTTTCCTCCCCCGTCCCGAGGGACGGGAGCGACCGCCCGGCCGTCTGGTTCCAAGGCTACAAGTGGCCCCCGGGGGCCCCGCCGTCAATCTGCAAGACGGGCGAAGACGAGCTGATCCCAGGCCCGGCCCTTCCAGTAACCCCGGCGGGCGAGGACTCCTTCCTGGCGAAATCCCATCCGCTGCAGCAGGGTGCAAGACCGGGTATTCCCCGCCGTGACCATGGCCTCCAGCCGAAGAAGCTCCCAGTCCTTGAAGCCCCTGGCGAGGATCGCCGGCAGGATGGCGCTCATCGCCCCCCTGCCCCACTGGTCGCGCGCGAGGTCGTAGGCGATCTCGCCCCAGCGCCCCCGGCTGCGCTCGATCCGGTTGAAGCCCACCGTGCCGATGAGGCGCGGCGCCCCCGCCCGCCGCACGCCCCACCGGACGCCGACGCCCTGCGCCGCCTGGGCCTGCGCCCAGTCGATGATGTCGAGGGCCTCGAACTCCGTCTGCAGGGGCTCGATGTCCATGAAGGCGCAGACCTCCGGATCGGAGAACAGGTCCAGGAGACCGGGGGCGTCCGACTCTTCAAGGGCGCGCAGTTCGAAGCCATGCACCTGCGGCGGATCGGTGATCATGCCGCGGACAATCGCAGGAGGGCGATCAGCCTCGCCCGGGTCAGGCCGTCGGCCACGCCGTCGAAGCGGCTCTGGACCCAGTGCCGCTGGAAGGCGGCGACCACCTCGCGGGTGGCGGCGTCGAAGGTCCCGCTGGGCGCACAGTCGTAGCCCAGCCG